>NZ_JAJSZC010000043.1:0-43509 GCF_036815105.1 Streptomyces sp. IBSBF 3136 | reverse complement strand
CCCCCCCCCCCCCCCCCCCCCCCCCCCCCCCCCCCCCCCCCCCCCCCCCCCCCCCCCCCCCCCCCCGTTCGGGCGCGCTTCCACCGGGCTCGCCCCGGGGGGTTGCCATTGGGTGATGCGGTGGGGCCGGGCGGTGACAGCCGGTGTGACGGGCCTCCTCGCCGCGGCAGTGGCCACGGTGCCGCGGCAGTGGCCACGGTGGCATCCGACCGGGACGCCGAGGGCCGCCACCCGGGAGCGAATCTCCGGGTGACGGCCCTCCGCCGTGCTGGTGCCGGCCGGGTCAGCTCACCACGACCACCACGACGGGCACGTTGTTGAAGCCGTTGTTGAAGCCGTTGTTGAAGCCGTTGCGGAAGAAGTCGTTGCGGTTGAAGCAGTTGCTGCCCCACCAGTCGTTGTAGTAGCAGCCTCCGCCGGTGTGCACCTGGGCCGGGGTTGCCGCCGACGCGGCGCCTGCCGTACCGATCGCGGCTCCGCCGGCCATCAGGACGCCGACGGCGGACAGGGCGGCCAGGCGCCTCACGCGGTGTGCATTCATGGATCCACCTTCCTTCCACCCCTCGTGCGGCTTTCCGGGCGGGCACGAGACGGATGGCCGCGACCTCGGAGCGAAGAGTCCGGCGCGGTCGTAGGGGTGCCGCACGGGTGTGTGAGAAGCAGGGCAGACGACTTCGGGCACCCTGCGGTGCGGCTCTCACCTGTAAACGATAACCGTCGGGCCACCCCCCAGCATCTCGGGCAACCGCCGCCGCTTCCCAGACTTCCTACTCTCGGGGGATCATCCTCCTGGCTCCGCCCGACGAGAGAGGTTGAACGGGGATGACTGAACAGGACGACTGGGAGCGCGAGTTCGACCACAGGTGGGCGAACTCCGCGGAGCACAAGGAGCCCTCCGCCCGGGCCCGGATGCTCGCCGCCCGCTGGAAGGACAGCCCGCCGGACCCGGCGCCGTTCCGGGCCGACCCGGACCCGGTGCGGCCGCGGCGGTCGTCGTGGGTGTCCACGGCCGTCGTGCTCGGCTGTGTGGCCGCGGTGATAGTCCTGCTGGGCTACGCCCAGCTGCGCTCGCCCTACTGAGCCGATCCTACTAATCGGCTTAGGAGCCCCCGGGGCCGCCGGACGCGTGGAGGGCCGTGCGGTGGCCCCCGGGGCCGCCCACCGGGAGCTTTTGCCGCCCCTAGGGGGGTTCGGGACCACCTCATGGCATGCGGCAGGTGCACACTGGAGTCGGGACGAGTGCCTGACTGCGGGGTGATGCAAGATGCGGAGCCGCTTCCGGAGCGACCGGCGTCTGACCGTGCGGATGACGGTCACGCTGTTCCTGCTCGGGCTTCTGTACGTGGCCTTCGTCGCCGCGTTGATCGTGCTGCTGAAGTCCTGGCTGCTGGTCGTGGTGCTGGTCGGGGCGATGTTCGTGGCCCAGTTCTGGTACTCCGACCGTATCGCCATGTTCGCCATGCGCGGGCGGGTCGTGGAGCGCGAGGAGTATCCCGAGCTGCACGCGGTGGTCGACCGGCTGTGCGCGATCGCCGACATGCCCAAGCCGGTGGTCGCCGTGTCCGACATGGGCATGCCCAACGCGTTCGCGACCGGGCGCAATCCCGACCACGCCGTGGTCTGCGTGACCACGGGCCTGCTGCGCCGGCTGGAGCCCGCCGAGCTGGAGGGCGTGCTCGCCCACGAGTTGTCGCACGTGGCACACAAGGACGTCGCCGTGATCACCATCGCCTCGTTCCTCGGCGTGATCGCGGGTCTGATCGTACGGTTCGCCTTCTACTCGCAGCTGTTCGGCGGCGGCCGCAGGGACCAGAACACCGCCGTCGTCTTCGTCACCGTCATCGGCGTCTCCGCGGCCGTGTACGCGATCAGCTTCCTGCTGATCCGCGCCCTGTCCCGGTACCGGGAGCTGGCGGCGGACCGGGCGGCCGCGCACCTGACTGGGCGGCCCTCGGCGCTGGCGTCGGCGCTCACCAAGGTCTCCGGGGACATCGCCCGGATCCCGACCGAGGACCTGCGCACCGCCCAGGCGTTCAACGCCTTCTACTTCACCCCGGCGACCGGCAAGGAGCCCGGCATCGAGCGCTTCTTCTCCACCCACCCCACCCTGGAGCAGCGGCTCGACCAGCTCGGGCGGATCTCCGCCGAGCTGGGCGAGGCGGCCGCGCCCGGGAAGGCGGGCTGAGGATGGGGCTGCTGGACATCCTGCTCGGCCGCACCAGACCGGTCGCGCCCGATCTGGACCAGCTGTTCGCCCTGCCCTCGGCGGCGGTGACCCTGGAGGCGGCGGCCGGGTTCACCCCGACCGGGGTGGGCGCGGTGTGCTTCGCCACGGTCGAGGGCGCGGCCTTCGAGCAGACCCACCGGGAGGTGCAGGCCCTGCTCGACGCGGACGCCGACCGCACCGGGCCCCCGGTGGAACTGACCCAGGACGGCTACGGCTACTCCTGGCTGGTCTCCCGGCGCACCCCCGGCCAACTCCCGCAGCTCGTCAACGACCTGCACGCGGTGAACAGCTCGATGGAGATCAACGGCTTCGGGCCGCAGCTCCTGTGCTCCCTCGCCGCCTTCGAGGACGAGCGCGGACGCCGCCTGGGCCTGGTCTACCTGTACAAGCGCGGCACCTTCTACCCGTTCGCGCCCCTGTCCGGCACCGCCGAGCGCCGGGACAGCGCCCTGGAGCTCCAGGTGAAGGCGGCCCTGGCGAGCGACCTCAGGACCGAGCAGGACCTGAGCCGCTGGTTCCCGGTGTGGGGCGCCCCCGGCCTGTGACCCGCGCGGCCCCCGGACCGCCGCCCGGTCCGGCGGCTGTGGGTGAATGGGCGCATGAGCGAACCCCCGTACCCGATGAAGGAATTCACGCACGCCCACGACGGCGAGCGGCTCAGCGCGGTGAGCGCGGGTCCTCCCGGGCGGGCGACCGTCGTCCTGCTGCACGGCGCGGGCAACGGCTGCAAGGAGCGGCTGCTGCCGCTGCTCGCCGACGTCGCGGCGCACGGCGGTCACGGGCTCGCCTTCGACTTCTCGGGGCACGGCGAGAGCACCGGCGCGCTCGCGGAGCTGAGTCTGCGGCGGCGGTTCGAGCAGGCGGTGGCGGTGGTCGACGCGCACGCCCCGGCCACCGGTCCGCTGGTGCTGGTGGGGTTCAGCATGAGCGGGCAGACGGTCGCGGACCTGGTGCGCCACTACGGGCGCCGGGTGGCGGCCGTCGGCCTGTGCGCACCGGCCGTGTACGCGTCCGCCGCCTGGGCGGAGCCCTTCGGCACGGGCGACGGGCGGTTCAGCGAGGTCATCCGCACGCCGGACGGCTGGCGGGACTCGCCCGCGCTGACGGCCCTGCGGTCGTACGAGGGCCGGGCGGTGCTGGCGGTCCCGGGCACGGACGCCGTCATCCCGCCGGAGGTGACGGACGCGGTGCGGGACGCGCTCGCGGCCCGCGCCCGGTTCACGCGCCTGGAGTTCCCGGCCGCCGGGCACCGGCTCGGCCAGTGGTTCCACGACCACCCGCGGGACCGGCGGGAGTTCGTCACCGCGCTGCTCGACGGGGCGGCGGACCCGACCGGGTAGGCGCGCGGTCCGTCCGAGCGGTACGCGGTCACACCCCGGGCTCCGCCGTCACCACGCCGGCCGCGATGGCCGCGCCGAGGCCGGCGTGGTCGTCGGCGGTCAGGTCGGCGTAGGTCAGGGCGAACTCGGCCACGGCGCGGTCGAACCCGCCGGAGCCGCCGAGGTAGGCGGCGATGGCGATGCGGTCGCCGGAGCGGGCGTGGGCCCGGGCCAGGGTGGTGCCGCACAGCCGGGCGTAGCCGAGCAGACCGGCCGGGCCGAGGCCGGTGACCTCGACGGAGTCCTTCGTGTCGCGCAGCCGGCGCCAGTAGAAGGCGCGGCCCTGCGGCCCGCTCATCCAGCCGAGGAACAGATCCGGGGCCGCCTGGAGCAGCCGCTGCCCGGTCACCACCCGGTGCCCGGGATGGACGTACGGCCCGCTCGGCAGGTGCGCCTCCAGGACCGAGGTCCGAGCCTCCTTGATCTGCAGGAAGAGCGGGTCGTCGGCGTCGCGCCCGGCGAGCAGCACGACGAAGCAGCGCATGCCGACGCCGCCGACCCCGACGACCTTGCGGGCGGCGTCCACGAAGCGGTAGCGGTCGAGGAGGTGGCGGCGTTCCTCGGTGAGCGTGGAGCGGTAGTCGCTGAAGGTCTTGCGCAGGGAGGCCATGTCCGCGGGTCCCGCGGGTTCGAGCAGCGGCGGGTCGTGGACGATCCGGCGCCGCCCGTCGATCACCTCCGTCAGCTCGCCCAGCGCCCGGAGGCTGGTCCGGCGGCGGGCGCGGGTGAGGCTGGAGCCGTGGCGGCGCCGGCGGGCGGCGGAGCGGACCAGGGGCAGCAGGCTGTCCGCGTCGACCCGCTCGTGCCAGACGGCCAGTTCCCCGAGGCCGGCCAGCCGGCGCATGGTCGTGCGGTAGCCGGTCACGGCCGCCCGGGCCGCCTCGCGGGCCTTCGCGCGGCTGTGCCCGTTCTCCAGGGCGGCGACGGCGACGCCGGCCGCGAGCCGTTTGACGTCCCATTCGAAGGGGCCGGGGAAGGTCTCGTCGAAGTCCCGGAGGTCGAAGAGGAGGGCACGCTCCGGGGAGGTGTACAGGCCGAAATTGAGCGGGTGGGCGTCGCCGCACAGCTGCACGACGAGCCCGGTGTGCGGCTGGGCGGCCAGATCGGCGGCCATCACCGCGGCTGCCCCGCGCAGGAAGGACAGCGGTGAGGCGGCCATCCGCCCGTACCTGACCGGCCGCAGCTCGGGCAGCCGGTCCCGGTCCTGCCGCTCCAGCGTGGCGACGGGGTCGGGCCGGTCGGCGGAGGGCTGCCAGAGGGCGTGCGCGGAGCGGGGCACGTCCTTGCGGGCCGCCCGGCCGTGCCGGGCGCGGTCCTCGGGCGTGCCGCGCCGGGCGCGGTCCGCGTCGGTGGTCATGGGGCTGCTTCTTTCTGCGGTTCCGCGGTTCGCGGCTCCGCGGCTCCCGCGGCTCTCCGCGTCTGCCGTCACCTCCTGCTGGTCCTGCTGGCAGTGAAGTCCGCCGGGGCGGGCCCCCGCACCCGGAGTACGGCGAACGGGTGACGGGACGGGCTGTCGGTGGTGTCTGCGATGCTGCGCTGCGGGCAGGGTGAGCGACAGGAGGTCGGCATGGCGGACGGACGGCGGCACATCGGTGTGGCGGAGCGGCGGGCCCGGCTGGCCCTGCGCCACCGTCTCGCGCCCCCGGCCCGGGCGGCGGCCCCGGAGGAGGTCGCGGACTCGCTGGTGGCCCTGCACGGCTCGGACCCGGCGACGGTGTACCTGGCGGTGGCCGCCCGGCTGGCCGACCCGGCGAAGGCGGTACCGGAGACGGAGCGGGCCCTGTACGAGGACCGCACACTGGTCCGGATGCACGGCATGCGGCACACGGTGTTCGTGTTCCCCACCGGGCTGACGGCCGTCGTGCACGCCTCGACGGGCCTGGCGGTCGCGGCCCGGGAACGCGCGTCGCTGGTCAAGGACATGGCCGCGGCCGGCGCGCCGGACGCGGCCTGGCTCGCCGAGGTCGAGGCGGCCACGCTGGCCGCGCTGGCCCGGCGCGGCCAGGCGACGGCGGCGGAGCTGACGGCGGACGAGCCGCGGCTGCGCGAGCGGTTCGCGTACGCACCGGGCAAGAGCTACGAGGGCGTCCACACGGTCTCCTCCCGGCTGCTGCGCGTGCTCGGCGTGGAGGGGAAGGTGGTTCGCGGCCGCCCGCTCGGCTCCTGGACGTCGAGCCAGTTCCGCTGGGCGCCCGCCCCCGAGCATCCGGAACTCGACGTGGCCGGGGCGCAGTCGGCCCTGCTGGAGCGGTGGCTGCGGGCCTGCGGGCCCGCGACCGAGGCGGACCTGAAGTGGTGGACCGGCTGGCGGGTGACGGAGGTCCGCCGGGCGCTGTCCGCGATCGGGGCGCGCGAGGTGTCCCTGGACGAGGGCACGGGTCATGTCGCCGCCGGCGACGAGGGTCCGGTCGAGGCGCCCGGGGAACCCTGGGCCGCGCTGCTGCCCGGTCTCGATCCGACGGCGATGGCCTGGCAGGGGCGCGACTGGTACCTGGACCCGGAGCTGCGCCCGCTGCTGTTCGACCGCAGCGGCAACGTGGGTCCGACGGTGTGGTGGGACGGCCGGGTGGTGGGCGGCTGGGCGCAGCGGCCGGACGGTGAGGTCGTCTGGCGGATCCCCGAGGCCGGTGTGCGCCGGGAGGCGGAGGCCGCGGTGGCGGCGCAGGCGGAGCGGCTGCGGGCGTGGCTGGGGACGACGAGGGTGACGCCCCGGTTCCGGACCCCGCTGGAGCGCACTCTGTCGGCATGAGGAACGCCGGCATGAGGAACGTCGGTACGAGAAACGTCGGCGCGAAGAACGTCGCCTGCGGAACCGGGTGCCCCGCACCGGCAGGGGGCACCCGGTTCCACCGGTTCAGCGTGAGTAGCGCATGAACGCCCGCACCATGTGGCACGTCGTGGCCGACGGCGGGTGCACGCCGAGCCGCTCCGCGGTGCTGCGGATCGTCTCGTCGCGGGCCTGGGCCGGCAGGTAGACGCCGGAGTCGAGCAGGGCGATGGCCAGGCGCATGGCCTTCAGGCGCCGGTTGTGCGTCACGTACCACTCGCGCGGCCGGCCGGCCGGCAGCGGGGACTTCTCCGCCGGCGCGTAGGGCGAGTCGAGCCGGACGGGACGCTTGGCGGTGGACTGGGTCGGCAGCGGCTTGGTCGTCAGGGCGGCAGCGGGCACGGGCATCCTCCTGTCGCGGTCAGGGCACCCACCGGACGGCTCCGGCGATGCCCTCGAACACTGCTTCTATTCTACGACCCACCACTGACAAAAGCCCCTGGCCACAAGGGCTTTCGGGGCTGCCGTGACGCACGTGGAGAACGGGTTTCGCGTACCGTGTGCGGCATGGAAATCTGGATCAACCCGGCCTGCTCGAAGTGCCGCAGCGCGCTCACCCTGCTCGACGCCGAGGGGGCGGACTACACCGTGCGCCGCTATCTGGAGGACGTGCCGAGCGAGGACGAGATCAGGGCCGTGCTCGACCGGCTCGGGCTCGAACCGTGGGACATCACCCGGACCCAGGAGGCCGCGGCCAAGGAACTGGCCCTGGGAGACTGGGCGCGCGACGAGAGCGCGCGAAGCCGCTGGATCACGGCGCTCGCCGAGCACCCCAAGCTCATCCAGCGCCCCATCATCACGGCCGACGACGGCACCGCCCTGGTGGCCCGCACCGACGAGGCGGTCCAGGAGGCTCTCACCCGCGGCAAGAGCTGAGCGCCGCTCAACTCGGCTGTGACACAGGTTACTTCGATGAACTCCCGCAACCGCTGAGTAACCCCGTTCGGGATCTCGTACATAGCGGCGTACGCTCCCCTACCTCTTCAGGAGGCGCGCATGTCGCGCAGGAGAACTCTCGGCACGAAGAAGAAGATCGCGCTGCTCGTCAGTGCCGCGGCGGTGGCGGGCGGCGGGGCCTTCGCGCTGGCGTCGACCTCGAACGCCGCACAGCCGCAGAACGCCCGGACCCTGTCCGCCGGGGACTCGACCGTCTGCCAGGGGCTGGCCACGGCCCACGGCAACAACGACCGGTTCATCGCGGACCAGAAGGCGAAGCCGGACGCGCAGTCGGCGGCCCGGATCGCCAACCGCGAGGCGGTCATCAAGCAGATCGAGGTCCAGCAGAAGGCTGCCGGATGCACGGTTGGGGAGTCGGCTCAGGGCTCCCAGGCGGCGCAGAACGGCAACGCGGGCCAGCAGGGCAACGCGAACCAGCAGGGCGGCGCCGGCCAGAACGGCGGCAAGGGCACCGGCAACGGCAACGCCCAGGGCAACGCCAACGGCAACCAGCAGGCGGGCGGCGGGCAGGCCGGTGCCGCGGGGAACGCCGGCGGCGGTGCCGCGGCCTCCGGCCAGCAGGTCTGCAAGGGTTCCACGGTCACGCTCTCCGGCGAGGCCGGCGCCCCGGCCGCCTCCAGCAACCAGTTCCCGGCGGGGACGACGCTGAAGGTCACCAACCTGGACAACAACAAGTCCACGACCGTGAAGGTCACCTCGGTGTCCGGCAGTTGCGTGCTGCTCAACAACGCCGCCTTCGAGCAGGTCCGCGAGCCGGGCAAGTTCCTTATCCGGCGTGCCGTGATCGAGAAGGTGGGGTGAGACCGGGCCGGACCGGCAGGGCACGGTAGCGGGCACGCCGTCTCGGCCCCGGCGCAGAGGTGAGCCGGGGTCAGGAGGAACAGACGGCGTGCCCGGCCGTGGCCGGCGACCGTGCGGGGGTGGCGGTCGCCGGCCCCTGCCTCGCCCGGGTCGGCGCCGGCCCGGTGCGCGCCGGCCCTGTGCCCCGCCGTGTGAGTCGCGGCACAGGAGCGCCAGGTAACACGGGGTTCACATGCGGGCAATGGACGGGAAACGGCCTGTTGACAGGCTGCGCGGCAGATCGAGCGGTGCCCAGGTGCCGCAGCGCCGCAGCACCCGCACCGAGTGCGCCCGACACACCTCCTAAGGATGTGGCCCCGTGACCTTCAAGGCTGAGTACATCTGGATCGACGGCACCGAGCCGACGGCCAAGCTCCGTTCGAAGACGAAGATCATCACGGGTGCCTTCGCCGGTCTCGGCACGCTGCCGATCTGGGGCTTCGACGGCTCCTCCACGAACCAGGCCGAGGGGCACTCCTCGGACCGTGTGCTGCGGCCGGTCTTCTCCTGCCCGGACCCGATCCGCGGCGGCGACGACATCCTCGTCCTGTGCGAGGTCCTCGACATCGACATGACCCCGCACCGGTCCAACACCCGGGCCGCGCTCGCCGAGGTCGCCGAGCGGTTCGCCGCGCAGGAGCCGATCTTCGGCATCGAGCAGGAGTACACCTTCTTCGACGGCTCCCGTCCGCTGGGCTTCCCCGAGAACGGCTTCCCGGCCCCGCAGGGCGGCTACTACTGCGGTGTCGGCGCCGACGAGATCTTCGGCCGCGACGTCGTCGAGGCCCACCTGGACAACTGCCTGAAGGCGGGGCTCGCCATCTCCGGCATCAACGCCGAGGTCATGCCCGGCCAGTGGGAGTTCCAGGTCGGCCCGGTCTCCCCGCTGGAGGTCTCCGACCACCTGTGGGTGGCCCGCTGGCTGCTGTACCGCACCGCCGAGGACTTCGGTGTCTCCGCGACGCTGGACCCCAAGCCGGTGAAGGGCGACTGGAACGGCGCGGGCGCGCACACCAACTTCTCCACCAGGGCGATGCGCGAGGGCTACGACGCGATCATCACCGCGTGCGAGTCGCTCGGCGAGGGCTCCAAGCCGCTCGACCACGTCAAGAACTACGGCGCCGGCATCGACGAGCGCCTGACGGGCCTGCACGAGACCGCCCCGTGGGACAAGTACACCTACGGCGTCTCCGACCGCGGCGCCTCGGTCCGCATCCCGTGGCAGGTCGAGAAGGACGGCAAGGGCTACATCGAGGACCGCCGCCCGAACGCCAACGTCGACCCGTACGTGGTGACCCGCCTGCTGGTGGACACCTGCTGCGCCGCGCTGGAGAAGGCCGGCCAGGGCTGATCCGCACCGCTTCCCCGGAGGGGCGCCCGCCACGACGGCGGGCGCCCCTCCGTCGTACCCGGGTGGCCGGCACCGCGTCGACCGCGTGTCCGGGCAGGCGTCCAAGAGGTGAGACAAGAGGTGCGAGGAGGCTCCTGCCGGGGGTCCGCGTCTGCTTCAATGGCCCCATGGCCAGCTTCGAGAACCGCATCGCGACGGGTCGCCATGACCTGGAGCCGTTCTGGCCGTCCCGTCAGCACCACGACTTCGACCGGGTGTGTTGCCGCGCGCTGTACGCGCGGGCCCTCTGAAGCCGTACCCCCGGCCTCCGGCCAGCGCGGAACGACGTACGTCCCCCGGCGCCCCCGACCACGAATCGCGGCCGCCGCACCTCCCGACGAACTCCTCGCGCGAAAGAGCTGACCTCTCATGGCGACCACCCGTTCCCTCTCCCCCACCGCCCTGCCCGCCACCGCCGCGGCCCCGGCACACCCCGCACGCCACCGGCTGCGGGCCGTCGACCGGGACGAGGTCGTCGACGTGGCCGACCTGCTCCCGCCCGGCGCCACCTGGCTGCCCGCCCCCGAGCACACCCTGCCCGCGCTCCCCGGCCGGCCGCCCATGGTCGGCTACCTGGTGCTGGTCCCGGCCGACCAGCGGCTGCCGTTCCCGCCGGTCGCCGTGCCGGACGCCCCGGTGACGGACGGCCACGCGGGCACCCACGAGGACACCGACCCGCTGGTGCGGATCGACCCCGTGCGGCGCACCGCGAGCGTCGACGGGACCGAACTCGACCTCACCTACCTGGAGTTCGAGCTGCTCGCGCACCTGGTGGCGCACCCGCACCGGGTGCACACCCGGGACCAGCTGGTCACCACGGTGTGGGGCTACGGCCACGTGGGCGACGGCCGCACGGTCGACGTCCACATCGCCCGGCTGCGCCGCAAGCTGGGCGTCCAGCACCGCCAGTCGATCCAGACGGTGCGCCGGGTCGGCTACAAGTACACCCCGCCGACCGGGCGTTGAGCAGCTCCGTCTGCCGTCGGCAGACGGGCCTTCCGTCCCCGGGGCCGCACCCGGCAGGCTTCCCGGCATGAGACTTCTGGTGCTGGGCGGTACGGAGTTCGTGGGGCGGGC
Source organism: Streptomyces sp. IBSBF 3136 (assembly GCF_036815105.1). Taxonomy (NCBI): domain Bacteria; kingdom Bacillati; phylum Actinomycetota; class Actinomycetes; order Kitasatosporales; family Streptomycetaceae; genus Streptomyces; species Streptomyces sp. IBSBF 3136. The sequence continues at coordinate 32,812 of NZ_JAJSZC010000043.1, read as the reverse complement.
CGTCGTGGCGGCGGCGCTCGATCGCGGCTGGGAGGTGACCGTCTTCCACCGGGGCCGGCACCTGCCCCCGGCCGGGGTGCGGTCGCTGCGCGGCGACCGCACCGCTCCCGGCGGGCTCGCCGCGCTCGCCGGGAACGGTGACACCTGGGACGCGGTGGTCGACACCTGGTCGGCGGCGCCGCGCGCGGTGCGGGACGCGGCACGGCTGCTGCGCGGCCGCGCCGGGCGGTACGTGTACGTCTCCAGCCGGTCGGTGTACGCCTGGCCCTGGGCCCGGCGGGCCACCGAGGACGCCCCGCTGGTCGAGGGCGCCGCCGCCGGCGCCGGCCCGACGGACTACGCCCGGGACAAGCGGGGCGGCGAGCTCGCGGCCCTGGAGTCCTTCGGCGAGGACGGCTCCCTGCTGGTCCGGGCCGGACTGATCCTCGGCCCGTACGAGAACGTCGGCCGGCTGCCCTGGTGGCTGACCCGGATCGCCCGCGGCGGCCCGGTCCTGGCGCCCGGACCGCGCGAGCTGCCCGTGCAGTTCATCGACGTGCGCGACCTCGCGGGCTGGCTCCTCGGCGCGGTACGGCGGGAACTGAGCGGGCCGTACGACGTGATCGGACCGCCCGGCCACACCACCATGGGCGAGCTGCTGGAGAGCTGTGTGCGGGTCACCGGAGCGGACGCGGAGCTGCGCTGGACCGACCCGCGGGTGATCCTGGCGGCCGGTGTGGAGCCGTGGACCCACCTTCCGGTGTGGGTGCCGCCGGACGGCGAGATGTACGAGCCCGTCCACCGCACGGACGTGTCACGGGCGCTGGCCACCGGGCTGGTCTGCCGTCCGGCCGGTGAGACCGTCGCGGACACCTGGGAGTGGCTCACCCGGATCGGCGGTGAGGCCCCGCGGCGGCCGGACCGCGCCGGGGTCGGTCTGGACCCCGAGGTGGAGGCGAGGGTGCTCGCGGCGGCCGGGGGTGTACCTGGCACCACCTCGCAGGAGGGGGCTCCGGGCCAGTGAACCCGCTGCCGGGGTCGGCCAGACTGAGCGCATGAACACCGACACGAAGAGCGACGTCGTCCGCGACCGTATACGGGAGGTCGTGCTCGCCGCCGTACGGGGACTCGTGCTCGCACTGGTGATGCTGCCCCTGTCCATCCTCTGCCTCGTCCTCAGCCTGGTGTCCATCGCGTTCGTCCCGCTCGGCCTGGGCATCTTCACGACCCCCGCGATCCTGGGCGGGGTGCGGGAGTTCGCGGACGTCCGGCGGCGGCTCTCGGACGAGTGGTGCGGGATGTCGATCCGGTCGGCGTACCGGCCGGTTCCCGCGGACGCCAACCCCTGGACCCGTACCGTCATGCTGCTGTCCGACCCCGCGACCTGGCGGGACCTTCGCTGGCTGGCCGTCGACATGACGGCCGGGTACGTCACCGCGCTGCTCCCGGCCGTCCTGCTCTTCTACCCCTTCGAGGGCTTCGCGGTGGCCGCCGGCCTGTGGCGGGTGCTCGCGGACGGCGGCACCTACTGGTACGGCTTCGTGCCGGTCACCGACCAGCCGTCCGCGCTCGGCGCGGCCGCGACCGCCGTCGTGCTCCTCTTCGCCGCCTACCACCTCACCCCGCGGCTGCTGACCGCGCACTTCCGGCTCACCCGGGCCCTCCTGGGCGGCGGCCGGGAGGAACTCACCGAGCGGGTGCGGGTGCTGACCGAGACCCGGCGCGACGCGGTGGACACCTCCGCCGCCGAGCTGCGCCGGATCGAACGGGACCTGCACGACGGCGCGCAGGCCCGGCTGGTCGCGATGGGCATGGACCTCGGGACGATCGAGATGCTGCTCGACAAGGACCCGGCGCAGGCGAAGCGGCTGCTCTCGCAGGCCCGCCGGAACTCCGTCGAGGCCCTGGAGGAACTGCGCGACCTGGTCCGCGGCATCCACCCGCCGGTGCTCGCCGAGCGCGGCCTGGGGGACGCGGTGCGGGCGCTGGCGCTGCGGCTTCCGGTGCCGACGGAGGTCACCGTGGAGCTGTCCGGCCGCGCGGACGCCCCCGTGGAGTCGGCCGCCTACTTCGCGGTGAGCGAGGTGCTCACCAACGCCGTCAAGCACTCGGGCGCCGACCGGATCTGGGCCGACCTGCTGCACGCGGAGGGCATGCTGCGGGTCACCGTGACCGACAACGGCAGGGGTGGGGCGGCGGTCGGGGCCGGCACCGGACTCGCCGGGATCGAGCGGCGGCTCGGTACATTCGACGGCGTCCTGGCCGTCAGCAGTCCCGCGGGCGGCCCCACCCTGGTGACCATGGAGATTCCGTGCGCGTTGTCCTAGCCGAGGACCTCTTCCTGCTGCGTGACGGGCTGGTCCGGATGCTGGAGGCCTACGGCTTCGAGATCGCGGCGGCCGTCGAGTCGGGACCCGAACTGGACGCGGCGCTGGCGCGGGTGCGGCCGGACGTCGCCGTGGTCGACGTGCGGCTGCCGCCCACGCACACCGACGAGGGGCTGCAGTGCGCGCTGCGGGCCCGGCGGGAGCGGCCGGGGCTGCCGGTGCTGGTGCTCTCCCAGCACGTGGAGCAGTTGTACGCCCGCGAGCTGCTGGCCGACGGCAGCGGCGGGGTGGGGTACCTGCTGAAGGACCGGGTGTTCGACGCCGACCAGTTCGTGGACGCGGTACGGCGGGTGGCCGCGGGCGGCACGGCGATGGACCCGCAGGTGATCCAGCAGCTGCTGTCGCGCCGGGCCGCCGACGACCGGCCGCTCGGCAACCTCACCCCGCGGGAGCGGGAGGTGCTGGAGCTGATGGCGCAGGGCCGCTCGAACGCGGCGATCGCCGGCCAGCTGGTGGTGACGGAACGGGCCATCGCCAAGCACACCTCCAACATCTTCACCAAACTGGGCCTTGAGGTGTCGGACGATGACAACCGGCGCGTTCTGGCGGTGCTCGCCTATCTGGACCGCGACCGCTGAAGCGGCCGGAGTTTTGGCGAACTTCCGCTGCTCAGGGGCACGTTGAGGCCCCTGTGACGCTGTGGGTCCGTAATGAATTCCTGTGACCGGTGAACACCCTGGAAGCGGCGTCCGTATGGAAGGGCGCCGCTTCACTCCTGTCGGGCGCCTCGATGCTGCCCCGCAAGGAAGTCAGAGGAGTTCCATGGGACGCAACACACGAAAACGCCGTACGCCGCTGGCCACCAAGGCCATAGCCGCATCGGCGGCCCTAGCGCTCGGTGGGGGCGGGCTGATCTGGGCGAACTTCTACGCCTCGGCGCACGAGTCGAACCACCAGTCGTGGGGAGGCAACCAGACCAAGGCAGCGACGGCGCAGGTCGCCACGATCTCCTGCCCGGACGTGGGCCAGAAGCTCACCAACGTGCCGAACCAGGCCCGTACCGAGGTCGCCGGGGAACTGGCCAACCTCGACCGGCAGATCACCGACGCCTACCAGCGTCTGGCGACCACGCGGGACGCCCAGGCCCAGGACGCGAGTTTCGTTCAGAACTCCATCCTGCAGCCGCTGAAGGACCGGCGGGCGGCGATCCTCGACCGGATCAAGCTGGAGATCACCCGCGTCGGCGGCACCGCGCCCGGTGACCTGAGCGTCCTCGCCTCCTGCACGGCGCAGAACGCCAACCAGACCACCGGCGGCCAGCAGCAGAACAACACCGGCGGCCAGCAGCAGAACACGGGCGGTCAGCAGCAGCAGACCGGTGGCCAGCAGCAGAACAACACCGGCGGTCAGCAGCAGGGCAACGCCGGTGGCCAGCAGCAGGGCAACGCGGGGCAGCAGCAGAACATCGGCGGGCAGGCCGGCAACGGCCCGGTGGCGGCGGACTTCGTCGACATCACCAAGGTCCAGCCGAACGTGCCGGCCAAGCCGCGCCGCAACGGCAACGCGTCGACCGGTACGTTCACCACGCGGTGCGGGGTGAACGCCAACAAGAACCACAACACCGACAACGTGATCGTGGCGCCCGGCGTGACCAACGGCGCGCACCACCTGCACGACTACGTCGGCAACCAGAAGGTCAACGCGTTCTCCAGCAACCAGACGTTCCTGCAGGGCGGCACCAGTTGCCAGAACCGCAGCGACCTGTCCTCGTACTACTGGCCCGTGGTCCGCGTCCAGGACGGCTCGCAGGACTTCGACCAGAACAAGGACGGCGGCGGCAAGGAAGGCAACGTCGGCAAGATCCTGACGCCGGTGTCGGCGCAGATCAAGTACGTCGGCAGCCCGACCTCCAAGGTCGTCGCGATGCCGCAGTTCCTGCGCATCATCACCGGTGACGCCAAGACCACCACCAACGGCCTGGCGAACGCCAACGCGCACTGGAGCTGCACCGGCTTCGAGAACAAGGTCCAGCTGACCACGCAGTACCCGATCTGCCCGCAGGGCAGCAAGGTGGTGCGGACGTTCGCCTTCCAGAGCTGCTGGGACGGCCAGAACGTGGACAGCGCCAACCACCGTACGCACGTGGCCTTCGCCGACGCCAACGGCAACTGCCAGAACGGCTTCAAGGCGATCCCGCAGCTGACGATGCGCCTGGTCTACAACATCACCCCGCCGGCCCTGCAGAACGGCCAGGTGAAGAACGCCTACGCGGTGGACGGCTTCCCGGAGCAGCTCCACAAGCCGGCCACGGACCACGACGACTTCATCAGCGTCACGAAGAACGGCCTGGCGAACCGGATCGCGAACTGCGTCAACCGCGGCCAGAACTGCGCCTGACCGGCCGCACGAGCCGGACCGGCCGGACCAGCCGGACGGACGGTCGCGAACGAGGAGGAACGAAGCGGGCGGTGGGAGTTCCCACCGCCCGCTTCCGTGTCCGCCGGCGTCCTCAGCCCTGGTGGGCGTGGTGGTTCGTACCGATCTCCACGTCGCCGCCGAGCGTGCCCCGCAGCGCCTTGACGACCCCGTCGTCGCCGACGGCGACCCACTTGCGGCCGACGAGGTAGTACCCGCCGTAGTCCTTCGCGTCGTTGATCCACTCGCGCTGGCCGCGGTCGGTGGCGAAGGTGGCGAGGATGAACCTGCCGTCGGTGTTCCGGCAGATGGCCTGGCGGATCTCGTCTGCGTCGGTCTGCATGTTCGGCTTGCACTTCACCTCGGCGGCCAGGCTCTCCAGACTGCCCGTGGCGGTGGGCGGCACCGGTTTGGTGTCACCGCCCGCACCACAGCCCGCCAGCGTCAGCGCCGCCGTGGCCCCGATCATCAGTCGCGTCAACCTCATCCGATCCTCCGGTCCCGGTGGGCCAAGCATGCCCCAGTCCCCTCGGATACGGCTCCCGCGCACGGTGTGCTCAAATCCGGTGACCCCGTGCGTACGGATGTGCGAGGGTGGCCCGGTGAACCAGGACTGGGAAGACCGCGTGACCGCCGCTTGGGCGACTTTCGACGACTATCCGGAGGAGCGCGCCCACGAGTTCCGCGCGTTGATCGACGAACTGGCCGCCGAACTGCCGGACGGCAGCCCGCTCGGCCCCTTCGAGCGGGCCTGCGCCTGGGATTCGACCGGCCACTCGGACCGGGCGGTGCCGCTGTACCGCGAGGCGCTGGCGGGCGGTCTGAGCGAGGTCAGCGGCTACAAGGGGCGGCGGGCCAAGATCCAGCTCTCCAGCTCGCTGCGGAACATCGGCGAGGCGGAGCAGGGCGTCAAGCTGCTCACCCCCGAACTCGACGGGCCGTCGGACGAGTTGGACGACGCCGTACGGGCCTGCCTGGCCCTGTGCCTGTCCAGTCTCGACCGCGACCGCGAGGGACTGTCCCTGGTGCTCGGCGCCCTCGCCCCGCACCTGCCGCGCTACCAGCGGTCGATGGCGAACTACGCGCGCGCCCTGGTGGAGCCGGTGGACTGAGCCGCCCCGGTCACCCGCCCAGCGGTGACCAACCTACGCCTCGCTCGTTCAACCGGATGTGCAGTCACAGGATGTAGCCCAGCGTCACGCACCCGCCTCCTCCGGCGCCACCGGCCCGGTCGTCGACGTCGAGCAGGCCGAGGCCGCGCTCGTCGAGCACTACCCACGGCTGGTCCGGCTCGCCTACCTGGTGCTTCCGCCCGGCCTCGGCCGCGGCCGCCGGGTGCTGACGGCACACGCCCTCGCCCAGCGCGCGCTGCCCAGGGGCCGCAAGCAGACGGCCGTGATCCCGGCCCAGTCCACGGGCCGGGAGGGCGACCCCGGATACGCGTTCGTCCGCCTCCGGGTGCTGCGCACCGCGCTCGGCGCGTCCGGCACCCGCAAGGGCCGGCCCAGGTTCGCGCACCGGCCGCCGCTGCTGCCCCAGGTGTGGGGCCTGCGGCTGTTCCCGCGCTCCGGCGGGGCCGATGAGCTCGCCCTCGACCAGCGGCTGTCCGCCCTGTCCGGGCCGGCCCGGGCCGCCTATGTGCTGCGCGGTCTCGAGAAGCTGCCCGACACCGACGTCCGCCGGGTCCTGAAGGCCGCCGGGGTGCAGCACCCCGAGTCGGCGCTGGCGGAGGCCAACGGGGTGCCGGCGCAGGACGCGCTGCTCTCCTCCCCCGAGTTCGACCCCTGCTCGCTGCAGGCCCGCCCCACCGACCTGATGCGGCGCCGCCAGCACACCAAGGCCGTGCTCGCCGCGGCGGCCGCGCTCGCGGTGTGCGGGGCGCTGGTGGCCATGCCGGGCGGCGGCTGGGGCCCCGACGGTGCCGCCGCGCCCGTGTACGCGGAGAACCCGGCGGCCGAGGCGGCCCTCGACCCGGGCAAGCTGCTCCGGGCCGCCCCGGCCGCCTGGCAGTCCTCCGCCCGCACCGACTTCTCGGTGTGGCCCGCGCGCGGCCCGCTCACCGGGGACAAGGCGCTGCTGCGCCGCGCCCTCGCCGTCTGGGCCCGCCCCGGGGAGACGGTCCGTGTCTCGGCGACCCCCGGCACCCAGACCGGTGGCCCGGCCGGCCCGCCGCAACTGCTGTACGCGGGCGTGGTGGATACCGCGCGCGTGGTGATGCTCTACGACGGCCTGCGCATCGCGCGCTACGCCGAGCCCACGGAGGGCGCGACGGGCGCGGCCCTCGACTTCGCCCGGGTCGACGGCGCGACCGGCGCTGAGGCGAGCGCGCTGGTGCTGGGCCGCGCGGACGGCAACGTCCGGTATCTGACCGCGCCCTGGGTGACGAAGGCCGCCGAGCGGAACCTGATGAAGCCGGAGGCGGCCGCGACCCCGCTGACCCTCACCGACGGCGTGACGACACCGCTGGCCAGCCCCGCCCTGCAGCCGGGCGGCTGCACCTCGTGGAACGTGCTCCAGGTGACCGACGCCTCCGGCACCCGGCTCGCCACGGACCTGGGTGAGCTGGTCCCGGCCCATCTCACCGCCGGGCGTCCGGGCGCCGCCACGGAGGCGAGCGGCGTGGACGGGCTGCGCGCCTGGGCGCCGTTCGCCTGCTCGCTGTCGACGGAGCGCTCCGCGGGGGTGCGCAGCGTCAACGCCTGGGGGTTCGCTAACCAGACGCTGCCCGACGCGGGCGGCGCGGGTCAGTGGGTGTGCACCAGGGCCGAGACCTGGCGCGGTGACGGCGCGATCGCGCTGGCCCAGTTCCGGACGCCGGGCGGGCCGGTCGGGGCGGTCGTGGCCAAGGGCACGGACGTGGCGGACTGCGGTCCGCGCGGCCCGCACGTGCTGGCCGGCGTGCTGTGGAAGTCCCGGACCGGCGCGTGGTACCTGCTGGCGGCGGGCGGTCCGGACACCGCGTCGGTCCGCGCGGCCGGCGGGGTCACGGCGTCCGGGCGCGGCGCGCTGCTGGCCGTGCGGGCGACCCAGGGGGCGCGGGCCGATCTGAAGGGCACGCTGGCGGACGGCCGGCGGATCACCGGACTGCACTAGGGCCTGTGGTGAAAGTGGCCTCGTCGCCCGAAGGGCGGCCGCCGAGGACCACTTTCGCCACTTTCACAACAGCCCCTAGCTGACACTGGCGTCAACAAGGGCCCGTCGAGGGGTTCTCAGGCGGTCTACCCGTCAGTACATTGACGCCATGTCTCATAAGCAGGCCCGGCCGGTGGAGTCCGAGCGCATCCCGCTCAAGGCCCGCAACGTGTCCTTCTCCTGGCAGGACACCCCGCTGCACTGGGTGCCCGGCGACCCGTTCACCACGCACACCATCAACGTGCTGCACCTGCTGCTGCCCGCCGGCGAGCGGTGGTTCGTGCACGTGTACAAGCAGGTGCTGCCGCTCATCCGGGACGACCGCCTCCGCGCGGACGTCCTCGGATTCATCGGGCAGGAGGCCATGCACTCCCAGGCGCACGACGAGGTCCTGCCGCACCTGAGGGAGCAGGGGCTCGACCCGACTCCGTACACCGCGCAGGTCGACTGGTTCTTCGAGAAGCTGCTCGGCGACCGCACCCTGCCGCCGGGCCGGGCCCGCCGCTGGTGGCTGCTGGAGCGGGTGGCGCTCATCGCGGCCATCGAGCACTACACCGCCTTCCTGGGCGACTGGGTGCTCAACGCGGCGGAGCTGGACCGGCGCGGAGCCGACGCGACCATGCTGGACCTGCTGCGCTGGCACGGCGCCGAGGAGGTCGAGCACCGCTCGGTCGCCTTCGACCTGTTCCTGCACGTCGACGGCGACTACGGGCGCCGGGTGCGCACCTGGGCGGCGGCCTTCTCGGCGCTGGTGTTCCTGTGGCAGCGCGGGGTCCGCTTCTTCATGGCGAACGACCCGATCCTGACCGGCGCGAAGCCGTCCCTCGCGGGCTTCCACCGGCGCGGCCGGCAGGGCACCCTGCCCGCCACCGGGGACATGCTGAGGTCCATCCCGCGCTATCTCAGCCGCGGTTACCACCCCTCCCACGAGTGCTCCACCGCCCAGGCCGTCGCCTATCTGGCCGCCTCGCCGGCCGCGCTGGCCGCGCAGCAGGCGGAGCGGCCCGGCGAGGGGGACGCGTGATGCCGAAGCCGCGCACCCTCGTCCTGCTCGCCGGCGCCGCCCTGCTGGCCCGGCGGGCCCTGCGCCGCCGGGTCGGCGACTCCCCGCTGTGGCCGCTGCCCGCCCTCGACCCGCCGGTCTCCGGCCGGCCGCGCGCGCGGACGCGACTGCTGCTCACCTCCCACGAGACGATCGCCGACGGGGTCGTGCGGCTCCGTCTCGAGGGCGCCGGTCTGCCGGGCTGGGAGCCCGGTGCGCACCTCGATCTGGTGCTGCCCTCGGGTCTGGTGCGGCAGTACTCGCTGTGCGGTGACCCCGAGGACACCTCGTCCTACACGGTCGCCGCGCGGCTGGTCGAGGACGGCCGGGGCGGCTCCCGCGAGGTGCACGAGCAGCTCACGGAGGGCATGGAGCTCGAGGTGCGCGGGCCGCGCAACCGCTTCCCGCTCGTCGCGGCGCCGTCGTACGTCTTCGTCGCCGGCGGGATCGGGATCACGCCCGTCCTGCCCATGCTGCGGGCGCTGCCGGACGACGCCGAGTGGCGGCTGCTGTACGGCGGGCGCAACCGGGCCTCGATGCCGTTCCTCGCGGAGGTGCGCGAGCTCGCCGGGGACCGGCTGACGGTGGTGGCCGAGGACGAGGACGGACGCCCGGACCTGGCCACCCTGTTCGCGGACGCGGCCGAGGGGACGGCCGTGTACTGCTGTGGTCCACCGGGCCTGACGACCGCGGTCGAGGAGGCGCTGCCCCGGGGCGCCACCCTGCACGTGGAGCGGTTCGCGCCACGGGCCGGGGCCGGCGGCGAGACGGAATTCGAGCTGGAACTGCGCCGCAGCGGGCGCACCTTGACGGTCCCCGCGGACTCCACGGTGCTGGCCGCGGTGCGCCGCGCGCTGCCGGACACCGCCTACTCCTGCGAGCAGGGTTTCTGCGGCACCTGCCAACAGCGCGTGCTGGAAGGGGAGATCGACCACCGGGACGAGCTGCTGACGGACGCGGAGCGGAGCGATTCGATGCTGATCTGCGTCTCCCGCTCCCGGAGCGATCGGCTGGTGCTCGACATGTGATCACGAACGGCCGGATTCGATCGGTAAGGTGTTCGCATGAGTACCGGGGTTCGCCGCAGGATGGGCGTCGAGGAGCGGCGGCAGCAGCTGATCGGCGTCGCGCTCGACCTGTTCAGCCGACGCTCGCCCGACGAGGTCTCCATCGACGAGATAGCCTCGGCCGCGGGGATCTCGCGGCCGCTGGTGTACCACTACTTCCCCGGCAAACTCAGCCTGTACGAAGCCGCGCTGAAGCGCGCCTCGGAGGACCTCGCCAGCCGGTTCGAGGAGCCCCACGAGGGTCCGCTGGGGGCCCGGCTGCTGCGCGTGATGCGCCGCTACTTCGACTTCGTCGACGACCACGGGCCCGGCTTCGCGGCGCTCATGCGCGGCGGCCCGGCCGTGCCCGCGGACGGGGTCGGCTCGAAGGAGCACACCTCGGCGACCAACGCCCTCATCGACTCGGTGCGCCAGGCCGCCTACGACCAGATCCTCTCGCACCTCGACGTCACCGACGCGTCCCCGCGCCTCGAACTCGTGATCCGCTCCTGGATCTCGCTGGCGGAGTCGACGGCGCTGATCTGGCTGGACGGCCGGCGCATCGCGCGGGCCGAGCTGGAGCGGCAACTGGTGCACGACTTCGCCGCGCTGGCCGCGGTCAGCGCCGCCTACGACCCGGACATGGCCGCGCTGGTGCGGGCCATGGTCAGGGACGAGCCGGCCGACGGCCCCTTCGCGGAGCTCGCCGGCCGGCTGATCACTCTGGCGTCCTGACCCGGCGGTCGGCCCGCCGGTCCTGCTGTCGGTCGTCCTACCGGTCGAACTTCCGGTAGGACGGGTCCAGGTCGCGGACCTCGGCGGAGGCGTGCAGGGTGATGCCGTCCTGCGGCGCCACATGGGTGCGCAGCAGTTCCAGCACGGCTTCCGTCAGCGCCGCCTTGGTCTCCTCGCCACGGCCGGCGAGGAGACCGATGGTCACGTGCACGATCGCGTGCCGCTGATCCATCTCTTCGTACCCATAGGCGGCATAAGCCTCCCGGAACAGCGTCTTGCACGCCTCCGGCCTGGCCGCAGCGATCTCGACGACCGCCTCGTGCAGCGCCCGCGCGAAGCCCTCCGCGTCGAAGCTGTCCGAATCGTCCAGCACGGCGGTGTAGTCGACGGTGATCTGCGGCATGGGTACTCCTGTTCCGGGGCGTCGAGCCGACCCTACTTCGCTGCCCGGGTGAACACCGCCACGGTCCGCGCCGGGACGGTGAACGTGCCCGAGTCGGCCGCGTAGGCGGAGGTCTTCACCGCCGGGTCCGCACCGGCGGCCTGCACGGGGTGCAGCCGGTAGTGCGATCCGGCCAGAGCGGCGATCTTCTGCTCCTGCCGTTCCGGGGTGGCGTTGAAGACCACGACCAGGTCACCGAGGCGCATGGTGATCACGCCGGGCGTCTCGTCCTTGCCGGACAGCGGGAAGGACAGCCGGTCCTGCACCTGCGTGGCCGTGCCGAGGGAGAAGGCGTTCTCACTCGTGCGGATGCGCAGCAGGTCCTGGTAGGCGGCCGAGGTCCCGGTGATCTGGGGGCAGCCCACCTTGACCGCGCCGAGCAGCGGCCTGGCGTAGTCCCACTTGGACTGGTTGTCGGCCGCCATGGGCAGCCCGCGTCCGAAGCCGTTGCCGTCGGCGCAGTTCCAGTGGATGGCGTTGAACCAGTCGCCGCTGTCGAAGGAGTTGCGGTCCAGTGACTTGGAGCGCAGCAGGTCGGTGCCCGCCTGGGAGAGGGCCGGACCCTGCGAGAGGGCGGCCGTGGCCATGGCCAGGACCTGCATGCGGGCCCGGTCGGACGCGGCGGTGTCCTTCGGGAGCTTGTAGGTCAGGGCGTCGAACAGCGACTCGTTGTCGTGCGCGTCCACGTAGGCGAGGGCGTCGCCGGGTGCGGCCGCGTAACCCGCGGGGGCGCCGTTGTAGTCGACCTCGGCGCCGGTGACCTCCTTGCCGTCCGTGTCGGTGAAGTGGTACTTGGCGAGGTTTCCGGTCAGCCCGATCTTGATCAGGTCCTGGTAGTGCAGCAGCCGGGCCTTCTGCTCCTCCTTGGTGCCGTTGGCGGTGGAGGAGTTGGGGTCGGTGTACAGACCGGAGGCGAAGCCCTGGACGCCGGGGTCGGAGTCGAAGGGGCTGCCGCCGCGCACGGCGTCACGGGCCCGGTCGGAGAAGGTGGCGATGCCGGTGCCGGCCATGTTCGCCTGCGTGGCCTGCACGAACCGGGCGTCGTTGGCGACCTCGCCGAAGTTCCAGCCCTCGCCGTAGAGGATGATCTTCTTGCCGTCGACGCCGTCCTTCTTCAGCGTCAGCGCGTCCAGGGCCTTGCGGACGGCCAGGATGTTGGCCTTCGGGTGGTGGCCCATGAGGTCGAAGCGGAAGCCGTCGACCTTGTACTCCTTGGCCCAGGTGACGATCGAGTCCACGACCAGCTTGCCCATCATCGCGTTCTCGGGCGCGGTGTTGGAGCAGCAGGTGCTGTTGGCCACCGAGCCGTCGGCGAGCAGTCGCTGGTAGTAGCCGGGCACGATCCGGTCGAGCACCGAGGTGTCCGCCTGGCCGCTGGCCGCCGTGTGGTTGTAGACGACGTCCATGACGACCCTGAGGCCGTCGCCGTTCAGTGCCTGCACCATCCTGCGGAACTGGACCGTGCGGGCGGTGCCGTCCGGGTCACTGGCGTACGAGCCCTCCGGGACCGTGTAGTGGTACGGGTCGTAGCCCCAGTTGTAGGCGTCCTTCGCGGCGGTCTTCGCCACGCACTCCTGCTGCTTGTCGGAGTCGGCCGGGTAGGAGGCCAGGTCGCAGTCGGTGGTGGCCTGGTCGGCCTTCTTCTCGGGGATGGTGGCGATGTCGAAGGCGGGCAGGAGGTGCACGTAGGAGGTGCCGGCCTTGGCCAGCGCCCGCAGGTGCTTCGAGCCGTCGCTGTTCTTGTCGGTGAAGGCCAGGTAGGTGCCCTGGTCCTTGGCCGGGACGGTCTTGTCGGCGACCGAGAAGTCCCGGATGTGCAGCTCCTGGATCTGCGCGTCCTTCAGCGGCACGGCCTTGGGCTTGCTCAGGGCCGCCCAGCCGCTCGGGGAGAGCGACTTGTCGTTCAGGTCGACGACGAGGCTGCGCTCCGAGTTCGCGGTCAGGGCGACCGAGTAGGGGTCGGTGACCTTGTTGGTGACCACCTTGCGGACGCTGGGCGCCCAGACCTTCACGACGTACCGGTAGGACCTGCCCTTCCAGGAGGCCGGGCCGGTGACGGACCAGACGCCGGTGCCGGCGTTCCGGTGCATCGTCACGGACTTGCCGTCGAGGTCGAGGTGGACGCTCTGCGCGGTCGGCGCCCAGACGGCGAGGGTCGGCCTGCCGTCGTGGAAGGTCGGCCCGAGGGCGGCCTTCGTCGCGCCGGGGTACAGGTCGTCCAGCACCCCGGCGATCTGCACGCCGGTCGCGGCCAGGACGGCGCCGTTCGCGGCCCGCTGGGTGGCGACGAGCTGCCCGCCGAGCGCGCCGCGCACCCGGTCCCGGTCGCGGGGGTCGACGGACCAGGCGGTGTAGTCCTTCAGGTGCGGGAACTTCGCCTTCTGGGCGTCGGTCAGGGTGGTCTTGGCCAGCCGCAGCCAGCGCTCGTCGTCGCTGGTCAGCGAGCCGTCCTTGACGGCGATGGAGCCGTCGTGGGAGGAGAGCAGCTGGGTGGAGGCGGCGCCGTCGACGCCGTTCCAGGCGACGGTGTCCCGGTCGATCCAGATCGCCTTGGAGGTGGTGAGGTCGAGCGCGGCCGCGCTGCCCGCGGGCTGCGGCAGCAGGTACTTCTCCTGGCCGTTCAACAGCCACACCTCGTGGCCGTCGGACTTGAGGTCGAGGGACTGGTCGGTGGGCAGGTCCTTGTCGTCGCCCTTGTGGATGATGTAGCTGAGACTGGTGGCACCCGCGCTGAGCGGAACCTCGAAGACCGCGCCATAGGCATCAGTCTTCACCGGCTTCAGCGGGTTCGACCAGTCGGTGGGGTTCGCCGCGCCGGTCCAGACGTGCAGGCCCCAGCCGTCGTAGTTCCCGTCGGCGCGGTGGTAGTGGACGACCGCCTTGGTCTCGTCCTGCGCGGGGTAGTCGGGCTTCGTGGTCAGGACGTCGGCCTTGCCCTGTTCCAGCCACACCTCGCCGGTCTTGGTGACGTCGATGCTCCGGTCGGAGGAGACGTCCTTGTTGCCGTCCTTGTCGATGACCAGGAAGCCGACGTTCGAGGCGCCGGACTTGAGCTTGACGTAGGCGAAGGCGCCGTAGGCGTCCCGGCCCACGAAGGGGTGGCTGGCGGGCCAGTTCGTGGACTCGCCGTCGGCGATGTCGCCCCAGGCGTACAGGCCCCAGTTGTCGTAGTCGCCGTCGGTGCGCTTGTAGTGGACGACCGCGTAGTCGCGAGAGGAGGCGGTGGGGACCTCGGGGGCGGGCGCGGTGCCGGTGGTGCTGGTCGCCGTGGCGCTCGCGGTGCGTCCCGCGGAGTCGACGACGACCGCCTTGTAGCGCAGGGCGGTGCCGGCCTTCACGTCCTTGCCGATGGCCTGGGTCACCTTGTACGGGGCGTGGTCCGCGGAGCCGAGGGTGCGCCAGGCGCCGTTGCCGACCTGGGCGGCGAAGACGACCCGGTCGAGCCGGCCGCCGTCGACGTCGGCGGTGAGCTCGACGGTGCCGGTGGCGCCGGCGTCCGGGGCCTTCAGGGTGAGGGACGGCTTGGCGGTGGGCTCGGCGAGGGGGCCGGCGGCCTTGAGGACGACGGCGGAGCCGGCCGGGACGGTGACCGTGACCTTGCGGTCGGCGTCGGAGTCGGCCGTGGCGCGCGTGCCGTAGATCCCGCGGTACGTCATGCCCGCGGAGCCGGTCGCGAAGGTGGCGGTCTTCGCCTCGTCGGCGTTGTTGAGGGCGACGACGTACTCGGTGCCGGAGCGGGCGTCCGTACGGGTGAAGGCGTAGACGCCGGCGCCGTCGGCCGCGTACCGCTCGGTCTGGACGCCGTCGGTGAGCGCCGGGTTGTTCCTGCGGAGCTTGGCGAGGGCGGCGATGTCCTTGTAGAGCGGGGCGCTCCGGTCGTAGGCGTCGCTCGCGTGGGTGCGGCCGGTGCCGATCTCGTCGTCGTCGAGGTAGTCGGCGACCTTGGAGGCGAACATGGTCTGGCGGGCGTCCTTGTCGCCGCCGGAGCCGGTGAAGCCCTGCTCGTCGCCGTAGTAGACGACCGGGTTGCCGCGGCTGAGGAACATCAGCTCGTTGGCGAGCTTGTCCTTGCGCAGGATGTCGGCGTCGGTGGCCTTCGGGTTGTCCTGCTTCAGGAAGTACCCGATGCGGCCCATGTCGTGGTTGCCGAGGAAGGTGACCTGCTCGTACGCGTTGGCCTTGTCGGTCGTGTACTTGTAGTCGTCACCGAAGACGCTCGCGAGCTTCTGCGCGCTGCCGCCCTGGGAGGCGTAGGAGCGGGCCGCGTCCTGGAAGGGGAAGTCGAGGGTGGCGTCGAGGCGGCCCTGGGTGACGTACGGGGAGGTGATGGAGGTGTCGGCGGAGTAGACCTCGCCGAACATGAAGAAGTTCTTCCGCCCGTGCGCCGCCGCGTAGCTGTCGAGCGCGGTGGCCCACTGGGTCCAGAACTCCATGTCCACGTGCTTGACGGTGTCGATGCGGAACCCGTCGACGCCGAAGTCCTTCACCCAGCGCTGGTAGATCTTCTCCATGCCGCTGACGACCTCGGGACGCTCGGTCCACAGGTCGTCGAGGCCGGAGAAGTCGCCGTAGGTGGTGGATTCGCCCGCGTAGGTGGAGTCGCCCCGGTTGTGGTACATCGTCGGGTCGTTGAGCCAGGACGGGACCTTGGATCTGCTCGTGACCTGCGGGGTGCGCGGGAAGGAGTCGGCGTCGACGGCCGGGAACTTGCGGCGCCCGTCGGCGTAGTCGGCGTCGTCGAAGGGCCGGCCGTCCTTGGTCAGGTACGGGAAGGCGCCCTTGGAGAGGTAGTCGTAGGACTTCTCCTTGTAGTCCACGACGTCGGCGGTGTGGTTGGTGATGACGTCGAAGAAGACCTTCATGCCCTTGGCGTGTGCCTTGGAGATGAGGGTCTGGAGGTCCTCGTTGGTCCCGAAGTGCGGGTCGACCTGGGTGAAGTCGGTGATCCAGTAGCCGTGGTAGCCGGCGGAGGCGTTGGCGCCCGTGCCCTGCACCGGTCGGTTCTTGAAGATCGGCGCCATCCAGATGGCGGTGGTGCCGAGGTCCTTGATGTAGTCGAGGCGCTCGGTCAGGCCCTTGAGGTCGCCGCCCTGGTAGAAGCCCTTGTCGGTGGGGTCGTACCCGGTGCTCAGGCGGGAGCCGGTGAGTCCGCCGCGGTCGTTGGACCGGTCGCCGTTGGCGAAACGGTCCGGCATGACGAAGTAGAACTGCTCACGGGTGTCGTCGTGCCGCGCGGGCTGGGCCGCGAGGGCCGCGTCGGACGGCGGTGCGGGAGGGGTGGCGGCATGAGCCGTCAGTGGCTGGATCAGGGCGGCTGCGAGGGCGGCGGCGGTGACGGCCGCGGCCCTTCTCGCTCGGGGCGTACGGCGCCCCCGGGGCGCCGGCCATCTGGGTATCACAGGCGGTAACTCCTTGCGATTACGGCTCTCTTGGGTCCGACCCCAACGCCGCGGCACGGCTTCGGTGCCGGGCGCCCGCGCGACCGTACCGCTGCCGAAAGGTTTACAGCAAGAGGCTTGAAAGCAACGGAAAGATCTTTCATCCGACTTGCTGGATGCGCCGAGCGGGTGAAGAGTGGCTTGTGTGGCGATTGTCGGCCCGTAACGAACGAAGGGTCGCCCCCGGCGACTTCGGTCCGCACCTGGATACACCATGGCCAGACTCCCCCGGCGGCACATCCTGCACCTGTTCGGCGCGTCCGCGGTGGCGGCAGCCCTCGCGCTCCCCATGGCCGCCGCGGCTTCCACGCCTCCCCCTCCCTCACCCGGGCTGTCGACCCCGCCCTCTCCCGGCGCGTCGACGCAGGGCACCTCACCGGGCGAGTCCAGCCCGTCCTCGCCGGTACCGGACTCCTCGGCCACCGACACCAGCGGGACGTCGAGCCGGACCGGCACGACCGGGACGACGAACCCGACCGATACATCGAGTTCGGGCGGTACGTCGGACGAGTCGACCAGCCCCACCGGGGGCGACACGTCGGCTTCCCAGGCGCCGAAGCAACAGAAGAAGGCGCTTGAAGAGGCAACGACAGGCCTGGATCAGGCGAAGAACGAGGCTCCGAAGGAGCTGGCCCCCAGTGTCGCGCAACTGACCGACACCCTCCACGCGGTGGACGACCCGGGGACCTCGCCCCAGGACCGTGACGCAGCCATCGGGACCGCCCATGCGGTGAGTTCCGCCCTGAAGGTCATCGGCGATCCCGGAACGCCGCCTGCGGTGCGGGCGCAGTTGACAGGGCTCGTGAGGCAGGTGGCGTCCGCCCTCGACGCGGCGCGCAGCCCTGGGCTCACGCCTGAGGAACGTCGCCTGACCTTCGATGTGGGGGCCAAGTCAGCGACCGCTCTGGCGGTGATCAGCGACCCCGGGACGCCGCCTGAGGAGCGGGACGACACGGCCGGTGCCGGCGACCACGTGGCCCAGGCCGCATCCCAATCCGCCCAGGCGGCCAGCTCTTCCCGCCAGAACTCGAGCGCACCGGCCTCCAGCCCTCCCCACGAGGAGACCATGCAGAGGTTGCGTTTCCTGGCCATGGTTGTGGCCGCCCTCAGCGACCGGAACACGCACGGCGGGGGCCGGCGGTCCTTGGCGAGAGCGGCGAACGAGGCCAGTTCGTCGCTGGACGGCTCCACCGACAGCCGGGCGTCGGACGAGGAGAGGGAGAAGGCACACCGGAAACTGCAGGAGCAGCTTGCCCAAGTGGAGAAGGAGCTGACGGAGTACCTCTCCGCGCAGCCCCTGCCGACCGAACCACTCGGCAAGGCGGCTGAAATCTGTACCAACTCCGTCTTCGAGAGGAGTGTTTCGAAGGAAACACTCGCGGGAGACCTGGAGAGCGTACTCCCCGGCCCGTGGAACAAGGAGGGCGTCAAAGAATTCTGGAAGTCCGAAGAAGCGGGGAACGAAACCCTGAAGATTTTCGCCGAACTGCGGAACAAGAGAATCATCGACGCCCCGTTGGCCGTCAGGCTGCTCGTCCCCAAGCTCGCCGACTCGATACCGGCGAAAGAACTCTTCACCGCACTGGGGAGTCCGGCACTGCATTGCCTGGGGGCCGCTCGTCAACTCGACCAGGACGGAGTCGAATCGGGCACCTGGGTCAAGATGGCCGAGGAACATCGATAGACTTCGTCAGTTCCGCCATCGACACCTCGGCATTGGTGTCGACCGCCGAGACGCCGAACCTGTCGAGTTCTCTCTTTCCCTCTTCCCGAGGAGGCGGTCCCGGACCCTCGAAGTGGTACGTGGAAATGGAGTAGAAAGGATATTTGGCATCGATTCCCCAGGTAGCCAACATGTAACGAGGGCCGTGTGTCACGTTGACCAGGTTGTTGTTGTGACGCACTCTGCCTAGATACAGGAGCCGGTCCCGGCACCAGTCCACCGTGCAAAAGAATCGTTCCGGCGTCACATTCCACGACGGGTGCTGATCCCCGAAGGCGTCCACATCGATCCGCCCTCGGTCCTTCCTCATGAAGGCGAGCTGCAGGTCGACGTGGAGAAGGTCGTACTTGGCGTTCCGGGGAACCTGCAGAACGTGCTCGCGCGTGTCCTCCTGGCCGCTTTCCAGCACTGTCCCGGGCTCATAGAAACGGCCCCTGCTGAGGGCGGTGTAGTACAGTTGGTCGACATTCGTCTCCGAGTCCTCCCTGGTCTTGTCGAGATCAATACTCCTCTCCCACTCGTCTACCGACGAGTCCCCCTTTTCCGAGTATCTCGCGGTCCTCCCGTACACCGAGAAGTCATCGATGATGATGTACACCGAGAACGCCCCCGTGTTCTTCACGGACAGCTTCAATGGAACTTGAAGGAAAGGATGCAGACCGTCGGCCCGCGCCGTACCGAATCCCGCTTTCAGAGTGAGATGCAAGGGCGCTACCGTGGGTTCGTACATGGTCGAGTACGCCAGACTCAGAGCGGTGAACATGGCTGACACCACCACTCCGGCCGCGACTTTCCTGGGCTGTGGAACTCCTTTCCAGGCCCTTTCCCGGAGTAACAAGCACAGCGCCCACACCGCCCAGCACCACAGCGGCACGAACGCCAGCCTGTAGGGCGTGTCTTCTCTCTCGTCAAGCCACATGAGAACAAGAAGGGTGTCGGTGGCCAGTGCGATGAGGACGCCGAGCACGGTGACCGCACCGGAAACCCTCGACTGCCGTTTGCCCCAGTAGTCGAGTGCCGCTGCCGCTGCCGCGACCAGCACCAGACCGGACAGGACGAAGACAGCCCCGGTCAGCCGCTGGGCGAAGGTCAGGGCGCCGAAGACGTCCGGCCGTCCGATCATCACGTTGAGCACCGCGGAAGCGAGCAGGCCCGCCACCATCAGCGCGCTGACGGTCCGCCGTCTCCATGCCCGGTCGGGCCACGCTTCACTGCCGCCGCCGCGCCAGAACACGTATGCCGGGTCGTCCACGTCCACGTCGGGGTGCCCGCGGCGGGCCAGCAGTTTCCGCAGTTCTCGCAGCGACCAGACACCGCCGGCAGCGTCGCTGCCGACGGTGACCCGGCGCAGGCCCCGGCCGTCCGGTGCCTCGACGACGACCCAGGGACGGATGCTCATGGGGCAAGCCTCGGACCGGAGCGGGTGCCGCGCACGCGCGGTTGCTCCGGTCGGGCGGATTCAGCAGCTCGACTTGCCGCCGTAGATCGCGAGCGCCGTGTCGGCGCCCAGGGTGGCGGTGAACTGCCCGTTCGAGTTCACCGCCACCGTCGTGTTGTTCTGCACGTTGCAGTACGTGCCCGCCGCCAGCGAGGTCTGGTAGGTGCGGGTCAGCGACGAGGACTCGTGGTTGATGGCCACGTAGCCCTTGCTGCCCCGGCCGAAGCCGATGGCGTTGTTGCCGTCGTCCCACCAGTTGGTCACGGACTGGCCGCGGGTGGCGTTGCGGAAGGCGACCATGGACTTGATCTCGGGCCAGGCGTGCTGGCACTTCCAGCCGTCCTGCCAGCACGCGTTGACCTTGCCGCCGTTGGGCGGGCCGGCGTCCACGTCCGACCACTCGTAGCCCGAGTTGATGTCCGGCGCGCCGTACGGCCAGGCCAGCATGAAGACGTTGGCCAGGGTGTACTTGGCGCCGTCCTTGTAGTTCAGGGTGGAGCCGTTGCGTTCGGTGTCGTGGTTGTCGACGAAGACGCCTGCCACCGAGCTGCCCAGGTAGCCCCAGCCCTCGCCGTAGTTGTTCAGGTAGGCGAGCTTCTCGCTGTTGAAGACGCGCTTGAGGTCGTAGGCGTAGCGGAACTCCTGGACGTCGCCGTTGCCGGTGTACTCGGTCGGCTGGACCGCCTCGTTCGCGCCGTAGATGACCTCCTGCTTCCAGTAGGCGGAGGGGTTGGTCAGGCGGCTCTTGATGTTGGCCAGGTCGTCGGCCGGGATGTGCTTGGCGGCGTCGATGCGGAAGCCGTCGACGCCCAGGGTGAGGAGGTCGTTCATGTAGCCCGCGATGGTCCTGCGGACGTAGTCCTCGCCGGTGTCGAGGTCGGCCAGGCCCACGAGTTCGCAGTGCTGGACGTTCCAGCGGTCCTGGTAGTTGGTGACCTGGGAGGTGCAGTCGTCGAAGTCGGGGCTCGAGTAGAGGCCGGGGTAGCTGTACTTCGTGTACGACGAGCCGCCGGTGCCGGTGCCGCTTCCCGCCGCCATGTGGTTGACGACGGTGTCGACGACGACCTTCACACCGGCCGAGTGGCAGGTGTTCACCATGTTCTGGAAGGCCGTGCGGTCGCCGAGGCGGCCGGCTATCCGGTACGACACCGGCTGGTAGGACGTCCACCACTGCGGGCCCTGGATGTGCTCGGCGGGCGGGGAGACCTGCACGTAGCCGTAGCCGGCCGGTCCGAGGGTGCCGGTGCACTCTTTCGCGACCGAGGCGTAGTTCCACTCGAAGAGGACGGCGGTGACGTCCTTGGTGCCGGGCGGCGAGGCCGCCGCGGTAGTCGGGTACATGCCAACCGTGAAGGCGGCCGCGACGGCCAGTGCCGCGGGGAGGGTTCTGCGTGCCACGTGGGGGCTCCTTCGTCGTTGAAGGCGCTTGCTGAAACTTTTCAGCAAACTTGCGGTGACGCAGATGTTAAAGGCCCGCTGCCGGAAAGGCAGCGGGCCGTGGTCAAGTTGATGCAAGAACTTTCAGCGAGGGCGCCGGAGGGGGCGTCAGACCGCCGCGGTCCACCAGACGGTGGTGTCCGCGGGCACCTTGGCCTCGCCGTCGGCCTCGGTCACCTCACCGCTGGCGAGCAGCACGCGACCGTACGCCGGGAGCGTCACCGACTCCCCCGTGGTGTTCGCGACGCACACGAACTCCCCGCGGCGGAAGGCGAGGACGCCCTCCGGGGCGCGCAGCCACTCGACCGCGTCGCCGGCGCCCAGGTCGGGCCGCGCACGGCGCTCGCGCAGCGCGGCGCGGTACAGCTCCAGCGTCGAGCCGGCCACGCCCGTCTGCGCCTCCACGCTCAGTTCGGCCCACTCCGCCGGCTGGGGCAGCCAGCTGCCGCCGCCGCCGAAGCCGTACGACGAGCCCTCGCGGGTCCACGGGATCGGCACCCGGCAGCCGTCGCGGAAGCCGTCCTGGCCGGCGCCCCGGAAGTAGGCCGGGTCCTGGCGCACCTCGTCGGGCAGGTCCACCACGTCGGGCAGGCCCAGTTCCTCGCCCTGGTAGACGTAGGCCGAGCCGGGCAGGGCCAGCATCAGCAGGGTCGCGGCACGGGCCCGGCGCAGACCGAGCGCGCGGTCGCCCGCCGTGCGGATCTGGGTGCCGAGGCCGGGCGGGTTGGCGAACCGGGTCGCGTGCCGGGTGACGTCGTGGTTGGACAGCACCCAGGTCGCGGGGGCGCCCACCGGGCGCATCGCCTCCAGCGTGCGGTCGATGACCGTCCGCAGCTCCTCGGCGTCCCACGCCGTGCCCAGGTACTGGAAGTTGAACGCCTGGTGCAGCTCGTCCGGGCGGACGTAGTTGGCGGTGCGCTCGACGGTCGGGGTCCAGGCCTCGGCCACGAAGATCCGCTCGCCCGCGTACTCGTCCAGGATCGTGCGCCACTGGCGGTAGATCGCGTGCACGCCGTCCTGGTCGAAGAACGGCATGACATCGTTGCCCAGCAGCTTCAGCTGGTCGTGGGAGCCGAGGTCGGGCAGGCCGTCGGCCTTCACCAGGCCGTGGGCGACGTCGATGCGGAAGCCGTCGACGCCCATGTCCAGCCAGAAGCGCAGGATGGAGCGGAACTCGTCGCCGACCGCCGGGTGCTCCCAGTTGAAGTCGGGCTGCTCGGGCGCGAAGAGGTGCAGGTACCACTCACCGGGGGTGCCGTCCGGCTCGGTGACCCGGGTCCAGGCCGGCCCGCCGAAGATGGACTCCCAGTCGTTGGGCGGCAGTTCGCCGTTCTTCCCCTTGCCGGGGCGGAAGTGGTAGCGGTCCCGCAGCGGGGAGCCGGGGCCCTCGGCGAGAGCGCGCTTGAACCACTCGTGCTGGTCGGAGGAGTGGTTGGGGACCAGGTCGACGATGATGCGCAGACCCAGCCCGCGGGCGTCGCGGATCAGCGCGTCGGCGTCGAGCAGGTTGCCGAACATGGGGTCGACCGCGCGGTAGTCGGCCACGTCGTAGCCGGCGTCGGCCTGCGGGGAGGCGTAGAAGGGGCTGAGCCACACGGCGTCCACGCCGAGGTCGCGCAGGTACGGGAGGCGGGAGCGTACGCCCTCCAGGTCGCCCATGCCGTCGCCGTTGCTGTCGGCGAAGCTGCGCGGGTAGACCTGGTAGATCACCGCGTCCCGCCACCAGTCGCGGCGCTTGGCGACGGTGGCGACGGCGGAGTCGGCGGCCGGGGCTGCGGGGGTCTGCTGGCTCATGGCTTCCTTGCTGCGTAAAAGAGGTCTGGTCAGGGGCGACGTGGTGGGCGGCTGGAGTGCGAGGCGGCCGCGGTGTCAGCGGGGTCGGATGGAACACCGCGGCCGCCTACCCGCGCGACAGGCGCGCGGGAGCCTTTCACCGGGGGCGTCAGCCCTTGGTGCCGCCCGCGGTGAGGCCGGTGACGAGGTTCTTCTGCACGAGGTAGAAGAACACCGACACGGGTATCGCGATCAGCACCGCGGTGGCGGCCATGTAGTTCCACTCGGCGTCGTGCTGGCTGACGAAGGTCTGCAGACCGACGGCGAAGGTGTACTTCGAGTCGTCGAGCATGAAGGTCGTCGCGAACGCGACCTCGCCGACGGCGGTGATGAAGTTGTAGAAGGCGGCGACGGCCAGGCCCGGGCGGGCCAGCGGCAGGATCAGCCGGAAGAAGGTGCCGAAGGGGCTCAGTCCGTCCACCCGGCCGGCCTCGTCGATCTCGAACGGGATCGTGTCGAAGTAGCCCTTGAGCAGCCAGGCGCTGTACGGCACGGCCGTGGTGCAGTTGATGACGATCAGCGACCAGTAGGTGTCGATGAGGCCGAGCTCGCTGAAGATCTCGTACATCGGCACGATCAGGATGGCGATCGGGAACGCCTGGGTGAGCAGCAGCACCCACATCAGCGACTTGTAGCCGGGAAAGCGCATGCGCGAGACGGCGTAGCCGGTGGTCGCGGCGACGAAGACACCGATCACGGTGGTGCCGAGGGCCACGATCATCGTCGACTTGAACCAGTCGAAGAAGGCGGTGTGCTGCAGCACGAAGCTGTAGTTGGAGAAGCTCAGCTTGCCCATGATCTTGCCCGGGTGCAGGTAGTCGTCCTTGTCCGGGCCGAGGGACAGGAAGAACAGCCAGGCCACCGGGGCCAGTGCGATCAGGCTCGCGACGATGAGGCCACCGTGCATCAGGGCGGCGCCCAGCGGGCCGCGCTCACCGCGCCGGCGCCCCGGACGGGTGCGTGAGGCGGCGAGGACCTGCGGGGTGACCGGGCTTCCCGGCTTGGTCTCGGGAGATGTCGTGGTGCTCATGGCGGCGGCTCCTGCGGCGTCAGAAGGCGAGCTGGTCATTGCGCTTCAGCCAGCGGAAGTAGAAGGACGTGAAGACGGCCAGGATCGACAGCAGCAGCACGCCGTAGGCGGCGGACTGGGCGAAGTCCCGGGGCTGCTGGCCGAAGCCCAGGAAGTAGGCCCAGGTCACGAGGATCTGGGCGTCGGGCGCGCCGGTCGGCCCGAAGAGCAGGAAGATGATCGCGAACTGGTTGAACGTCCAGATGATGCCGAGCAGCACCACGGTGGAGCTGACCGAGCGCAGGCCGGGCAGCGTGACGTGCCGGAACTGCTGCCAGGCGCTCGCGCCGTCCATCTCCGCGGCCTCGTACAGCGAGGAGTCGATCGACTGCAGGCCGCCGAGCAGCGAGAGCATCATGAACGGCACACCGCACCAGGTGTTCACCATGATCGCGGCGAACCGCTGCCAGAAGGTGTCCTCCAGCCACTGCGGCTGGGGCAGGTGGAGCGAGTGCAGGATCTGGTTGAGCACGCCGGAGTCGGCGAGCATGATGCGCCAGGAGAAGACGGTGACGAAGGTCGGCACGGCCCAGGGCAGGACCAGCAGCAGCCGGTAGACGGTGCGGCCGCGCAGCTTCTGGTTCAGCATGAGCGCGAGGCCCAGGCCGATGGAGTAGTGCAGGGCCACACAGGCGGCGGTCCAGAAGATGGTCCACAGGAAGTGCGACCAGAACCGGTCGTACGAGGTCGGGCCGAACAGGATGTCCTTGTAGTTGTCGAACCCGATGTACTTGTACGTGGCGGCGATGTGGTTGACGCCGATGGTGCGCGCCGAGTTGAGGCTGTTGGCGTCGGTGAGCGTCAGGTAGAGGCCCCGCACGAGCGGGTAGCCCACGATGACGCCGAGCACGACGACCACCGGGGCGATCATCGCGTAGGCGTACCAGTGTTTCTGGTAGCTGCTCCTGATGCGCTGACCCAGCCCGGGCCGCGGCGCGCGGTCACCGCGGCGCTTGCCGGTCGCGCGGTCGATGGCGACTGTCATGGTTCGACACCTTTTGATCGATCAGGGGGTGGGCTGGGTACAGGGCGGTGGCCGCCGGGTCCTTCCCCCCTCGGGAAGGACCCGGCGGCCACACGGGCTCACTTGCTGAAGTCGGGCACCAGCTTGGCGATGGCCAGCTCGGCGTTGCTCAGACCCTTGTCCAGCGACTCCTTGCCACCGGCGATCTTCGGCAGCTCGGTGTCCAGCGGGCCCCACAGGGAGCTGTACTCGGGCAGCGCCGGGCGGGGCTGCGCGGCGGACAGGACGCCCTGGTAGCCGGCGATGCCGGGGTCGGCCTTGACCTTGTCGGTGTAGGCGTCGCCGCGGGTGGGCAGGGTGGAGTTCTTCAGGGCGATGGTCTCCTGGGACTTCGCCGAGGTCATGAAGTTGACGAACTTCAGCGCGGCGGCCTGGTGGGCCTTGTCGGAGCCGGCGTAGACCGAGAGGTTGTGGCCGCCGGTCGGGGCGCCCGCCTTGCCGGCCGAGCCGGCCGGGACGGTGGCGATGCCGAGGTTGGACTTGTCGCTGAAGGCCGAGCCCTTGTAGAAGTTCGTGATCTCCCAGGGACCCTGGATGATCGCGGCGACCTTGCCGTTGACGAACGCGTCCTGGATGTGGGCGTAGGCGTCGGCGGTGGTGTCGGCCTTGTGCAGGCCCTTGCCCGAGAAGGTGCTCAGCCAGGTGCCGTAGGCCTTCTTGGCGGCGGCCGAGTCCACGGTGATCTTCTTGCCGGCGGCGTCGACGGTGTCGGTGCCCTCGCCGTAGAGGAAGGACTGGGCGTAGTAGGCCTGGGTGGAGCCCCAGTAGCCGTCGACCTTGGTCTTGGCCTTGACCTTGGCGGCGTCGGACTTCAGCTCGTCCCAGGTCTTGGGGGCCTCGGTGATGCCGGCCTTCTTGAACAGGGCCTTGTTGTAGACCAGCGCCAGGGTGTCGGTGACCAGCGGCGCGCCGTAGGTCTTGCCCTCGAACTGGGCCTGCTTGATCAGGTTCGGCTGGAACTTGGCCTGGTCGGCCAGGGCCTCGGTGCCGTCCAGCGGAAGGAAGTAGCCCTTCTTGGCGAAGGCCGGGGTCCAGCCGACCTCGGAGCGCAGCACGTCCGGGGCGCCCTTGGAGCCCGCGGCGGTGTCGAACTTGTTCTGCGCCTGGTCGAAGGGGACGTCGACGTACTTGACCTTGATGTCCTTGTGGGCAGCCTCGAACTGCTGGACCAGGGCCTTGTACGTCGGTGCCTCGTTCGTGGCGTTGGAGGTGTCCCACCAGGTGATGGTCACCGGGCCGTCCGACTTGCTGTCGCTGTCGCTCCCGCCGCACGCCGTCGCCGCCAGGGCGAAGGACGCCACCAGCGCGGAGGCCGCTATGCCACGCCGCATGAGTTCTCCTTGAGGGTTTCAAGCCCGAGTGGTGCAGAAGGCGGTCCCGTCTGACGCCTCTGCGACTTGCCGACTGCGCCATTGCGGCGGCCGGGCGACTGGGAACGTAACAGCGTTGTAAGCGCTGCGAAAGACCTTGCAGCAAAAAAGTGCAAGAGAACACGGCGGTTACCTCGCCGTGACCTGCGGCTGACCCCACCGAAACCTTGATCCGCCGCCGGTCGGCGGGTTGACGGACACTTGTGCAAGACTCTGCAAGGCCTTGCCATCCGTATCCACTGCCGGAATCATCCCCTTGCGGAACGGACGCCGGTTCCGGACGAACCGAGCAGGAACACCCCCCACGAGGTCGGCCACCCGCCGACCGGACACCGAGAAGGACGAGGATCGCGATGACGCAGCAGTCCACGGCGGGACGTTCGGCCGCCCGCGCACGGCGTCCCGTCGGTGTGCAAGGCGTCAAGCGGCCGGTACAGTCCAGTGCCGTGACCACACGGCTTGCTGACATCGCTGCGCAGGCGGGGGTGAGCGAAGCGACCGTCAGCCGGGTCCTCAACGGGAAGCCGGGCGTCGCCGCCACCACCCGCCAGTCCGTGCTCGCCGCCCTGGACGTCCTCGGCTACGAGCGTCCGGTCCGGCTGCGCCAGCGCAGCGAGGGCCTGGTGGGGCTGATCACCCCGGAGCTGGAGAACCCGATATTCCCGGCCCTCGCCCAGGTCATCGGCCAGGCGCTGACCCGGCAGGGCTACACCCCGGTGCTCGCCACCCAGACCCCGGGCGGGTCCACGGAGGACGAGCTGACCGAGATGCTGGTGGACCGCGGGGTGGCGGGCATCATCTACGTCTCCGGACTGCACGCGGACACCACCGCCGACATGCAGCGCTACGAGCGGCTGCGGGCGCAGGGCGTGCCGTTCGTGCTGGTGGACGGCTTCTCGCCACAGGTGCAGGCACCCTTCATCTCCCCGGACGACCGGGCGGCCACCTCGCTCGCGGTGACCCACCTGGTGTCGCTGGGCCACACCCGGATCGGGCTCGCGCTCGGCCCGAAGCGGTTCGTGCCCGTGCAGCGCAAGATCGAGGGTTTCGTCCGCGCCATGCGGGACCAGCTGGGGCTGGACGCGCGGACGGTCGAGACCGAGCTGGTCCAGCACTCGCTGTACACCCTGGAGGGCGGCCAGGCGGCCGCGACCGCGCTGATCGAGCGCAAGTGCACCGCCGTGGTCTGCGCGAGCGACATGATGGCGCTCGGCGCCATACGGGCGGCCCGGCAGCTGGGCCTCGAAGTGCCGACGGACGTGTCGGTGGTGGGCTTCGACGACTCCCCGCTGATCGCGTTCACCGACCCGCCGCTGACCACGGTCCGCAAGCCGGTCCCGGCGATGGGGCAGGCGGCCGTGCGCACGCTGCTGGAGGAGATCGGCGGGACGCCCGCACCGCACAGCGAGTTCGTGTTCATGCCGGAACTGGTGGTGCGCGGTTCGACCGCCTCCGCGCCGGGCGACCGCAAGTGAGCCCACAGGTGTCGTAGGACGTGCGCGGGGGACCCGGCCTTGGGATGATCTGGCGGGGAACCCTTTTCTGGCAGACTCTGTTGCTATGAGTGACTCGGCCGTGACAGATCCGGAAGGTCGCGAGAAGCCGACCGTTCCGCGGGCCGTCACGGGCGGGGGCGGAAGGCGTCTCCTGCGCCGGCTGCACCGGGTCCGCCGGCCGCACCGGCCCCGGCTCTGGTTCGAGATCCTGCTGATCGCGGTGAGTTACTGGACGTACTCGCTGATCCGCAACGCGGTCCCGGAACAGCGGGCCGAGGCGCTGCGCAACGCCGACTGGGTCTGGAGCCTGGAACACCACCTGGGCGTCGCCGTCGAGCGGTCGGTCAACCACGCCGTCAACACGGTGAACTGGCTGATCATCGGCATGAACTACTACTACGCCACCCTGCACTTCGTGATCACGCTCAGTGTGCTGGTATGGCTCTATCGCTGGCATCCCGGCCGGTACGCGGCGGCCCGCCTGGTCCTGTTCGCCACCACGGGTGTGGCCCTGGTCGGTTACTACCTGTTCCCGCTGGCCCCGCCCCGGCTGATGAACGGCGGGCGCTTCGTGGACACGGTCATGGTCCACCACACCTGGGGCTCGATGGCCTCCGGCGACCTGAAGCACATGTCGAACCAGTACGCGGCCATGCCGTCGATGCACATCGGCTGGTCGCTGTGGTGCGGACTGACCGTCTGCGCGCTGGCCTCCGTGCCCTGGGCGCGGCTGCTGGGGCTGCTCTACCCGGTGGCGACCCTGATCGTCATCGTCGCCACCGCCAACCACTTCTGGCTGGACGCGGTGGGCGGCGGCCTCTGCCTGGCCTTCGGTTTCAGCGTGGCCAGACTCTGGTACGGCAGCCTGCCGCACTCCCTGCCCCGGCTGGTGCCGGCCCCGGCGGGCGGGGGCGGTCGGTTCCCAACCGCGTAGACCGGTCGTCTCCCGTCCGCGTAGACCGGGTCAGTTGCCGTCCGCGTAGAACAGCTCGTCGACGACCGCGCGGGCCCGCCGGGCGGTCCGGCGGTAGGCGTCCAGCATGTCCCCGGCGTGCCCGGCGCCGTAGCCCAGGTAGCGGCCGACCGCGGCCAGCTCGCGGGGCTCGGTGGGGAAGGTGTCCCCGGCGCGCCCGCGCACCAGCATGACCGCGTTGCGCACCCGGGTGGCCAGCACCCACGCCTCGTCCAGGATCTCCGTCTCCTCCGGGGACAGCAGTCCGGCGGCACGCACCGCGGACAGGGCCTCGCGGGTACGGGTGGTGCGCAGCCCGGGCACCTGGTGGCCGTGCCTGAGCTGGAACAGCTGCACGGTCCACTCGACGTCGGACAGGCCGCCCGGGCCGAGTTTGGTGTGCAGCTTGGGGTCGGCGCCGCGCGGCAGCCGCTCGGACTCCATGCGGGCCTTCAGCCGGCGGATCTCCCGCACGGCGTCGTCGGCGAGCCCCCGCGGCGGGTAGCGCAGCGGGTCGATCAGCTCGATGAAGCGGCGGCCCAGGTCCTCGTCACCGGCGACCGGCTCGGCCCGCAGCAGCGCCTGCGACTCCCAGACCAGGGACCAGCGGCGGTAGTACGCCTCGTACGACTTCAGGGTGCGCACCAGCGGACCCGACTTGCCTTCCGGACGCAGGTCGGCGTCGATGAGGAGCGGCGGGTCGGCGCTCGGCAGCTGCAACAGGCGGCGCATCTCGGCGACCACCTTGTTCGCGGCGGCCGCGGCCTCCTGCTCCGCCACGCCCTCCCGCGGCTCGTGCACGAACAACACGTCGGCGTCGGAGCCGTAGCCCAGTTCGTGGCCGCCGAAACGGCCCATCCCGATGATCGCGAACCGGGTGGGCAGGGTGTCGCCCCAGCCGGCCCGTACGACCGCCCGCAGGGTGCCGGCCAGGGTGGCCGCGGTCAGGTCGGACACCGCGGCGCCGACCCGGTCGACCAGGGCGCCCTGGTCGGCCTCGACGGGGCTGGTCTCGGTGCCGTAGGAGCCGATGATGTCGGCGGCGGCCGTGCGGAACAGCTCGCGGCGGCGCACGCCACGGGCCGCGGTGACGCCCTGCTCGGCGTTCTCGGCGCGCCCCGCCGCGGCCAGGATCTCCTGCTCCAGCGGTCCGCGCCCGCGCGGCGCGAGGCCGCCGCCGTCACCGTCGCCCAGCAGCGCCACCGCCTCGGGGGCGCGCATGAGGAGGTCGGGGGCGAGGCGGCCCGCCGACAGCACCCGGGCCAGGTTCTCGGCGGCCGCGCCCTCGTCCCTGAGCAACCTGAGGTACCACGGCGTCTTGCCGAGGGCGTCGGAGACCTTCCGGAAGTTGAGCAGGCCCGCGTCCGGGTCGGCCGAGTCGGCGAACCAGCCGAGCATGACCGGCAGCAGGGTGCGCTGGATGGCCGCCTTGCGGGTGACGCCGGAGGCGAGCGCCTCCAGGTGGCGCAGGGCGGCCGCCGGGTCGGCGTAGCCGAGGGCCACCATCCGCTCGCGGGCCGCCACCGGGCTCAGCCGGGCCTCCCCCGGGGCGAGCTGGGCGACCGCGTCGAGCAGCGGGCGGTAGAACAGCTTCTCGTGCAGCCGGCGCACCACGCCGGTGTGCCGCTTCCACTCGCGGTTCAGCCCGGCCGCCGGGTCCGTGCGCAGACCGAGCGAACGGCCCAGGCGGCGCCGGTCGGCCTCGGCCTCCGGGACGAGGTGGGTGCGGCGCAGCCGGTACAGCTGGATGCGGTGCTCCATCGACCGCAGGAAGCGGTACGCCTCGTCCAGGCGGGCGCCGTCCTCGCGGCCCACGTAGCCGCCGGCGGCGAGTGCCTGGAGGGCGTCGAGGGTGCTGCCGCTGCGCAGCGACGGGTCGGTGCGGCCGTGCACGAGCTGGAGCAGCTGCACCGCGAACTCGACGTCGCGCAGGCCGCCGGGGCCGAGCTTCAGCTCGCGCTCCACCTCGGCCGCGGGGATGTTCTCCACCACGCGGCGGCGCATCTTCTGCACGTCGGTGACGAAGTTCTCGCGTTCGGCGGCCTGCCACACGAGGGGGGCGAGCGCGTCGACGTACGCCTGGCCGAGGTCGGCGTCGCCGGCCACCGGGCGAGCCTTGAGCAGGGCCTGGAACTCCCAGGTCTTCGCCCACCGCTGGTAGTAGGCGAGGTGGCTGCTCAGGGTGCGGACCAGGGGGCCGTTGCGGCCCTCGGGGCGGAGGTTGGCGTCCACCGGCCAGATCGAGCCCTCGACCGTGGTCTCGGAGCAGATCCGCATCATGTGCGAGGCCAGGGCGGTGGCGGACCGGAGCGCCTTGGCCTCGTCGGTACCCTCGGCCGCCTCCGCGACGAAGATCACGTCCACGTCGGAGACGTAGTTCAGTTCGTGGCCGCCGCACTTGCCCATCGCGATCACCGCGAGGCGGCAGGCGGCGGCGTCGTCCGGGGCGGCGGCCGCGGCCAGCGCCAGGGCGGCGCGGAGCGTGGCGGTGGCGAGGTCGGCCAGCTCGGCGGCGGTCTCGGCGACGTCGATGGTGCCGCACACGTCGCGGGCGGCGATGGACAGCAGGCAGCGGCGGTAGGCGACGCGGAGGGACACGGGGTCGGTGGCCTCGGCCAGGCCCCGTTCGAACTCCGCCACTCCGCGGTGCAGGTCGCGCGGCTCGTAGGTGACCAGAGCCTGCCAGTCGCTCGGGTGGCGGGCGAGGTGGTCCGCCAGGGCGGCGGAGGCGCCGAGCACTCCGAGCAGGCGGTCGCGCAGCGGCTTGGCCGCTATCAGGGTGTCCAGCAGTTCGCGGTGGGCGGTGGGGCCAGGCTGGGCCTCCAGCAGCCGTACCAGGCCGTGCAGGGCGAGGTCCGGGTCGGCGGTGGCGCCCAGGGCCTCCAGGAGGACCGGGTCGTCGCGTACGGCGGACAGCTCGGCGCTGTCGAGGAGGCGCTCGGCGGCCGAGGGGTCGGTGAAGCCGTGCCGCAGCAGTCGCGTGAAGGTGCTGCTTCTGCGCCCCGGCGTCATCCGCGGTCTCCCTGGATCTAGGTCGTCCTGGGCTGAGCCTAGCTGTCTGGGGCTTGGTGTGCCGGGGGTGGGGTTCGCCTGCGGGCCGCCTGCGGCGGGCGTTGGGCCGGGGTCGCCTGCGGGTCGCCTGCGGCGGGCTTTGGGCCGGGGTCGCCTGCGGCGGGCTTGGGCTCGCCGGGTGCGGGTCGGTGGGTCGCCTGCGGCGGTGCGTCGACTGCGGGTCGGTCGGCAAAGCGCCTGCGGCGGGCTGCGACGGTGCCTCGGGAGCGGGTCGGTCGGCGGGTCGCCTGCGGCGGGCTGCGGCGGTGCGTCGCGTGCGGGTCGGTCGGCGGGTCGCCTGCGGCGGGCTGCGGCGGTGCCTCAGGTGCGGGTCGGTCGGCGGGTCGCCTGCGGCGGGTCGGTCGGCGGTGCCTCAGGTGCGGGTCGGTCGGGAAAACGCCTGCGGCGGCCTGCGGCGGTGTGTAGGGGCTTGCGTTCGCCTGCGGTGTGGTGTGGGTCGGGGCCGCGCCGGGTGGTGTCCGTCCTCGGTCCGGCGGGCTGTGGGGTCCTGGTGGGGCGGGGTTCTCGCCGGCCGCTGCGGGCGGACACCACCCGGCACGTCCCCTGCCCGCCGTGCGCGGCCGCGGCGAGAGCCCGGTCAGCTCGCTGTGCTGCGGGCCGGAGCCAGCAAGTCGGCCATCGTCCGGGCCGCTTGGGCCGCCGCGTCGGCGCAGCAGTTGTTGAAGAGGAGGTGGACCTCTTCGGTGTGGGCGGCCAGGGTCTGGATCCGGGGTAGCCATTCGGACAGCTCCGCCGGGGTGTACGTGTGGCGGAAGCGGTCCTCCTTGCTGCCTGTTCCCCAGTGCGGGCTGCGGCCGTGGAAGCGGACGACGGCGAGGTGGGGGGTGGTCACGGGGGTGTCG
>NZ_JAJSZC010000042.1:0-43542 GCF_036815105.1 Streptomyces sp. IBSBF 3136 | reverse complement strand
CGTCCCCGGCGGCCCCCCGCCCTGCGCCCTGCTCCAGGACCGGCTGGCTGGCTGGGTCTCCGACCTCACGACCCTGCACGAGCTGACCGAGCGTCTGGCCCGCACCGACGCCCTGGAGCCGGCCCTTCACGAACTGCTGCGCGCGGGGTCCGCGCTGGTCGGCGCCCGCCGCGGCCTGGTCGTCCTGGAGCCGGCCGACGGGCTCGGCCCCCGCACCACCCTCGGCCTCGGCCTCGGCCGCGCCGACCTCGGCCACATCGAGACCGTGCCGCGCGGCTCCCTGCCCTACGGCAGCCTCCTGGAGACCGGCGCCGACACCGAGATCGTGCACGCCGACCTGCTCGCCGAGGACGGCCTCGACCCCCGCCACCGCGAGGTGGCCGCCCGCCTCGGCTACGCGGCCAGCTACGCGCTCCCGCTGTCCACCGCGTCGGCGGGCCGCCTCGGCGCCGCCGTGTGGCTCTACGACGAACCCGCGGAGCCGGACGAGCGCCGCCGCCACCTGGCCGGCCTCTACGTACGGCACGCGGCCGAGCACCTGGCCCGGCTGGTGGAGGTGGAGCGCACGCGCGCGTGCATGGCCACCATCGCCGAGGAACTGCTCCCCTCCCGGCTGCCCCGGGTGGCCGGCGTCCAGCTCGCCGCCCGGCACCGCACCGGGACGCGCGGCGGCGGCGACTGGTACGACGCGCTGCCGCTGCCCGACGCCGCCCTCGGCCTGTCCGTCGGCTCGGTCACCGGCTCGGGCCCCAGCGCGGTGGCCGCCATGGGCCGGCTGCGCGCCTCGCTGCGTGCGTACGCCGTGATGGAGGGCGAGGACCCGGTCGCCGTCCTGTCCGACCTGGAGCTGCTGCTGCGGCTCACCGAGCCGGCTCGCTCGGCCACCGCCCTCTTCGCCTACTGCGAACCCGCCCTACGCAAGATCACCATGGCCGGCGCCGGGCACAGCCCGCCCCTGCTGATCGGCGAGCGGCGCACCGAGTTCGCCGAGACGTCCGTCTCCGCGCCGCTCGGCATGCTCGCCTGCTGGGAGGCGCCCAGCGTGGAGATCCAGGCCGAGGCCGGGGAGACCGTGCTGCTCTACACCGACGGGCTGCTGCACCGTACCGGCGACCCCACGGACCGCGCCTTCGCCCGGCTGCGCGCGGCGGCCGCGAGCGTCCCGCGCGCGCTGCGCCGCGACCCCGGGGCCATCGCCGACCACGTGCTGCACACCGTCCTGCCGGACGGCCCGGACGCCGGGGCGACTCCCGGCGGGGCGCACGCCGGAGCGGGGGACGGCGGCGGGGAGGACGTGGTCCTGCTCGCGGCCCGCTTCGACTGAGGAGTTCCGCCGCGAAATCCCGTGCCTTCGGGCCCTGCGGTCGGCATGGCCAGGCATAACAGGTCTTCCGGCCCCGGGCCGCTCCCGGTGCGACCGTACGATGATGGAGGTCCCCGCTCGGCCACAAGCATGAGCGTCGCGGGCCCGGGGGGAGATCACATGCGTACCGAGGAGGATCACGTGTCCGACGAGCTCAACCCGGCTGTACCCGATTCCGCCACCGCGGAGGGCCCGGAGACCGAGTCCGAGGAGACCGTCAAGCAGCGGAAGAACGGCCTGTACCCGGGCGTCTCCGACGAGCTTGCCGAGAACATGAAGGCGGGCTGGGCCGACACGGAGCTGCGTGACCTGAAGCCGATCGCGCAGGCCGCCGAGACCGCGCGCCGCCGCGCCGCGCTCTCCGCCCGCTTCCCGGGCGAGCGCCTGGTGATCCCCGCCGGCAACCTGAAGACCCGCTCGAACGACACGGAGTACTCCTTCCGCGCCTCCGTCGAGTACGCCTACCTCACCGGCAACCAGACCGAGGACGGCGTCCTGGTGCTGGAGCCCACCGCCGAGGGCCACCGGGAGACGATCTACCTGCTGCCGCGCTCCGACCGCGAGAACGGCGAGTTCTGGCTCTCCGGCCAGGGCGAGCTGTGGGTCGGCCGCCGGCACTCGCTCACCGAGTCGGAGGCGCTGTACGGCATCCCGGCCGCCGACGTGCGCGAGCTGACCGACAAGCTGCGCGAGGCCACCGGACCGGTGCGGGTCGTGCGCGGCTACGACGCCGGCGTCGAGGCGGCGCTGACCGACAAGGTCACCGCCGAGCGCGACGAGGAGCTGCGCGTCTTCCTCTCCGAGGCCCGCCTGCTGAAGGACGAGTTCGAGATCGGCGAGCTGCAGAAGGCCGTCGACTCCACCGTCCGCGGCTTCGAGGACGTCGTGAAGGTCCTGGACAAGGCCGAGGCGACGAGCGAGCGCTACATCGAGGGCACCTTCTTCCTCCGCGCGCGCGTGGAGGGCAACGACGTCGGCTACGGCTCCATCTGCGCGGCCGGCCCGCACGCCTGCACCCTGCACTGGGTGCGCAACGACGGCCCGGTCCGCTCCGGCGACCTGCTCCTGCTGGACGCGGGCGTGGAGACGCACACGCTGTACACCGCGGACGTCACCCGCACGCTGCCGGTCAACGGCACGTACAGCGAGCTCCAGAAGAAGATCTACGACGCCGTGTACGACGCCCAGGAGGCCGGCATCGCGGCCGTGAAGCCCGGCGCCAAGTACCGCGACTTCCACGACGCCGCCCAGCGGGTGCTCGCCGAGCGGCTCGTCGAGTGGGGCCTGGTCGAGGGCCCGGTCGAGCGCGTCCTGGAGCTGGGGCTCCAGCGCCGCTGGACCCTGCACGGCACCGGCCACATGCTCGGCATGGACGTCCACGACTGCGCGGCCGCCCGCGTGGAGACGTACGTGGACGGCACGCTGGAGGCCGGCATGGTGCTCACCGTCGAGCCCGGCCTGTACTTCCAGGCCGACGACCTGACGGTGCCCGAGGAGTACCGGGGCATCGGCGTCCGCATCGAGGACGACATCCTCGTCACCGAGGACGGCAACCGGAACCTCTCGGCGGGCCTGCCGCGGCGCTCCGACGAGGTCGAGGCGTGGATGGCGTCTCTGAAGGGCTGATCGGTCTGATCGGTCTGATCGGTCTGATAAGACACTGAATGGCCGGGCACCCAGGAGGTGCCCGGCCATCGGCGTGTCCGCGCACGCCGGCTTTCACGTGCCTAGGGGGAGGGTTCTCGTGGACGACTTCTGGTCCGGTGTCGGGGTCGACCTGCATCTCGAACCCGACGCGGCGGACGGCCGCCGCGTCGGTCTGGAGCGGGCGCTCAGGGACGCCGTGCGGGACGGGCGGCTCACGCCCGGCACCCGGCTGCCCGCCACCCGGCGGCTCGCGACGGAGCTGGGCATCTCGCGCGGCACCGCCAAGGCCGCGTACGACCAGCTCGTCGCCGAGGGCTACCTGACGGCCCGGCAGGGCTCGGGCACCCAGGTCGCCGAGCTGCCGGCCGTGGAGGCGCAGGAGCCGGGGACGGCGGCACACGCGCGTGCCCCGCGTCTGGACCTGCGTCCCGGCAGCCCGGACGTCGGCGCGTTCCCGGCCGCGGCCTGGCTGCGCGCGCTGCGCCGCGCCATAGCGACGGCGCCCTCCCTGGCGTACGACTACGGCGACCCGCGCGGCCGGATCGAACTGCGCACCGCGCTCTCCGGTTATCTGGGACGGGCGCGCGGGGTGCTCGCCCCGCCGGAGCGGATCGTGATCACCTCCGGGTACGTCCAGGGGCTCGCGCTCCTCACCCGGGTGCTGGACGGCGCCACGGTCGCCATGGAGGACCCGGGGCTGCCGTTCCACCGGGAGGTGGTGCGGCGCAACGGCGGGACCGTACGGCCGGTGCGGGTGGACGAGCGCGGGGTGCGGCCTGCGGAGCTGGGCGACGCGGCCGCCGTGGTGGTCACCCCGGCCCACCAGTACCCGACCGGGGTGACGCTGCACCCCGAGCGGCGCCGCGCGCTCACCGACTGGGCACGCGCGCGGGGTGGGCTCATCGTCGAGGACGACTACGACGGCGAGTTCCGCTACGACCGCCAGCCGGTGGGCGCGTTGCAGGGCATGGCCCCGCATCAGGTCGTCTACCTGGGCACCGCGTCCAAGACGCTCGGCCCGGCGCTGCGGCTCGGCTGGATGGTGCTGCCTCCGCGGCTGGCCGACGCGGTCGCCGACGCCAAGCTGCACAGCGACCACCACACCGAGACCATCGGCCAGCTCGCGCTCGCCGAGCTGATCGGCAGCCATGCCTACGACCGGCACGTGCGCGCGTGCCGGCTGCGCTACCGGCGCCGCCGGGACCAACTGCTCGACCGGCTGGGGTCCCGGCGGCAGGTACGGGGCATCGCGGCCGGACTGCACGCGCTGGTCGACGTCCCGGACGAGGAGGCGGCCCTGGCCCGGGCCGAGGCCGTCGGGCTCGCCGTCGGCCGTCTGGGCACCCACTGGCACACCCCCGGCGAGGACCGGCCGCAGGGCCTGGTCGTCGGCTACGGCACCCCCCGGGAGCGGCTGTACCCGGAGGCGCTGGAGGCGCTGGCCGGGGTCCTCGACGCCTGACCGCGTGAGAGCGAGCGGGCCCCCGAGGGGCTCAGGGCGCGGGCGGACCGTCGTGCAGCACGCGCTGGAAGAGCCGACAGTCCCGCCACTCGTCGTTGATGTGCAGGTACTTGGGGGCGAGCCCGATCGGTTCGAACCCGCATTTCCCGAGCACCCGCTGGGAGGCGGTGTTCTCGGTCAGCGTGGACGCCTCGATCCGGTGCAGCCCCAAGGTGTCCCGGGCGATCCGGCAGACCTGCGCCACCGCCGCGCTGGCCAGCCCCCTGTTCTGCTGGTCGGCCGCGACCCAGTACCCGAGGTACGAGCTGCAGAACGGGCCCCGGGAGATCCCGGACAGGGTGGTCGCCCCGACGATCCGGCCGTCCGGCGCCTCGAACACCCACGGCATCACGGCGCCGTCGGCACGCTGCCGCAGCAGCCCGTCGATGCGCTCCGCCTGGCCCTCGGCGGTGAAGAAGGACTCCGGTCTGACCGGTTCCCACGGTTCAAGATGCGCACGATTCTCCGTATAGGCGGAGACGAGTGCGAAGGCGTCGGCCGCGGCGAGCGGACGCAGCACCACGCCACCCGCCAATTCCCTGTTCTCCATGGCTTCGACAAGCATGCGCGCACCTTAACGGCGGGGTTTCCGAACGGCGTCCCTCATGCCGTGAGCAGGGAAGGATCTTTCTTCCACTTGAGGATCTTGTCGAAGCTCACCACCGTCCCGCCGCGGCCCGGCCGGGCGCCGATGTGCACGTGGTCGGCGAGTTCCCGGATCAGGCACAGTCCCCGGCCGTGCTCGGCGTCCGGGCGGGCCGGCCGGACGTCCTGGGCACGGATCGTTCCGGGTCCTGAGTCGGTCACCTCGATCCGGCACTTCTCACCGTCGAGGTAGGCGGTCACCCGGTAGGCCTCCGAGCAGCCGCGCGCGGCGTCCCCGCCGTGCTCCACCGCGTTGGCGCAGGCCTCGCTGAGGGCGACGGACAGGTCGTAGGAGACGTCCGGGTCGACGCCCGCCGTCTCCATCGTGCCGATCAGCAGCCGCCTGGCGAGCGGCACGCTCGCGGCCTCGCGGCGCAGTTGGAGTGACCACCAGATGCTCATGCTCCAGCCTCCAGGCCGCGGCTCGACATACCGTTACCTATTGCCGCCCGTGTGCGACCGTAAGCACACCGTCGACGTGACTGTGCCCATAAGGTCGATGCGTCGCGGGAGGAATCGGTGTATGAGGGACGACTCCCGGCGGAGGATGATCTTCCGGTCACGGCGGCGATCCCGCCGTGGCGGGATCCGGTGACCTGCCGCCGGTCCTGGGCGCGGCCAGTGCGATGCCGGTCCTGTGCGCGGCCAGTGCGATGATGGGGCCGCCATGACTGCCCCCCACCCGCGCACGGCGCGTCCCGGAGCCGGGCTCCGGATCCTGCGGGCCGCGGTGTTCGCCGCGGTCTGTGTCGTGCTGGCCGCGGCCGGGCACACCATGGCCTCCTGCGCACGCGTTCCGCTGTGGACGCTCGGCGCGGGATTCGCGGGCTCCATGCTGCTCGTGGCACCGCTCGCCGGACGCGCCCGTTCGCTGCCGGGCATCGCCGTGCTCCTGGCGCTCGGGCAGACCGTGCTGCACACGCTGTTCGGACTGGGGCAGCACACGGCGGCCGGCACGATGACGATGGGCCCGGCGGACGCGTCGCTGAGCGACACGGCCCTGGTCGAGCGGGCCGCGCGGCTCGTGTGCGGGTCCGGCCCCTCGGTGCTGACCCCCGGGCACGCCTACCGGCTGCTGCTCGACGCCCACCTCATCGACCCCTCGGGCCGGGCCGTCGGCGCCATGCCGGCCATGCCGCACATGAACGGCGCGACCGGCGCGACCGGCACCGCCGGCTCCTGGACGTCGCTGCTGCCCTCCCTGCCGATGCTGCTCGGTCACGTCCTCGCGGCCGTCGTCGCCGGCTGGCTGCTGCGCCGGGGCGACCTGGCCCTGCTGCGGCTGATCGAGCTGTCGGCGCACGGAGTCGCCGAGGCCGCGCTCGTACGTTCCCTGCGCGGGGCGTTCGCGCTGGTCCGCGCCCTGTGCGCCGGGCTGCTGCCCCCGACCGGGCCCGGCCCGCGCGCCCCTCGGACCGCCCGGGACGAGGCACCCGCCCCGCACACCACCGCGCTCCAGCACACGGTGATCCGGCGCGGCCCGCCCGCCGCCGCGTTCCTTCTCGCCGCCTGACGCGACGCGACCACACTCCACCGGAGCCGGAGACGGCGAACCGGACGGGAGGGGCCGCCGTCGCGCGGCACGCGCGCGTGCGCTCCGACGAGCCATAAGGCCACGAGGCCGGCCACGCCCGCGCGTATCCCCCTTCCGGATTCGCACCGGATTCGCACCGGCCGTCCCCACCGGGACTCCCGCCGGAACTCATTCAGAGTGGAGTGCTCCCTGTCATGAGGGCTTCTCGTATCGCCGCCGCCACCGCCGTCGCGGGCACCGCCGTCCTCGCCCTGTCGGGCCCCGCCTTCGCGCACGTCACCGTGCAGCCCGAGGGTGCGGCCGCCAAGGGCGGCTACGCGGTCGTCGACTTCAAGGTCCCCAACGAGCGCGACGACGCCTCGACCACCAGGGTCGAGGTGAACTTCCCGGCCGACCACCCCATCGCCTCCGTGATGCCGCAGCCGCTGCCGGGCTGGAAGATCGACGTCACCCGGTCCAAGCTCGCCAAGCCCCTGACCATGCACGGCAAGAAGATCGACGAGGCCGTCACCAAGGTCACCTGGACCGCCGACGGCAAGGGCGTCGAGCCCGGCTACTTCCAGAAGTTCCCGCTCTCCGTCGGCACCCTGCCCGAGGACACCGACCAGCTCGTGTTCAAGGCGATCCAGACGTACTCGAACAAGGAGGTCGTGCGCTGGATCGAGGTGGCCCAGGACGGCAAGGAGGAGCCCGAGAACCCGGCCCCCGTGCTGGAGCTGTCCGCCGCCACCGGTGACCACCACGGCACCTCCACCGCCGACGACGCCTCCGACGAGACCGACGGCAAGACGGGCGGCAGGACCGAGGCGGCCGCCGCCGACACGGACGCGAAGGGCGGCAGTGACACCACCGCACGTGTGCTCGGCGTGATCGGCATCGTCACCGGGATCGCGGGCGTCGGCTACGGCGTCCTCGCGGGCCGCCGCCGGACCGCCTGACCACCGTTCCGCACGCGCACCCGGGGTCGTGCGACGCTGTCGTTCGACCCCGGTGCGCGCCGGAGTTCTGACATCTGGGACATTTTTCTATGCGCAAGAAGACGTTCGCCGCTGCGGCGCTGCTCGCCGCCGCCACCCTTTCCCTCTCCGCCTGCGGCGGCGGCGACGGCAAGTCACCCGTCGCCGTGGTCTCCGAGGAGTCCGGCTCGGGCAAGGCCGCCACCGTCCTCGACCAGCCGTTCGAGAAGCCCGACCTGGTCCTCACCGACACCCACGGCAAGAAGTTCGACCTGCGGGCCGAGACCAAGGGCCACCCCACCCTGCTCTACTTCGGCTACACGCACTGCCCGGACATCTGCCCGACGACGATGAGCAACATCGCCGTCGCCGCCGAGAAGGCGCTGCCCAAGGCCGAGCGGGACAAGCTCAGGGTGGTCTTCGTCACCACCGACCCCGGCCGTGACACCCCCGCCGAGCTCGGCAAGTGGCTCAAGGGCATCGACCCCGGGTTCATCGGCCTGACCGGTGACTTCTCCACCATCCAGGCCGGCGCCCGGTCCGTGGGGATCTCCGTCGAGCCGACCACCAAGGACAAGCACGGCAAGGTCGTCTCGGTGCACGGCACCCAGGTCATCGCCTTCTCCCCGAAGACCGACGGGGGCTACGTCCTCTACGGCGAGGACGCCACGGTCGACGACTACACCAAGGACCTGCCCAAGCTCGTCGAGGGAGCGAAGCCGTGAGGCGTGCGCTCCTGCCCGCGGCCGCGCTCGCCGGCGCCCTGGCCCTCGCGGGCTGCGGCTCCGGCACGGACACCGGCTCCGGCTCCGGCTCCTCGAAGGCCGAGCTGTCCGTGAGCGGGCCGTACATGCCCCAGCCGGTCTCCGCCGACATGGCCGCCGGCTTCCTGACGATCAGCAACCAGGGCGGCGCCAAGGACGAGCTGACCTCGGTGACCAGCGACGTCGCCGGGCAGGTCACCATGCACAGCACCGTCGGCGGGGCCATGGAGGAGAAGACCTCCTTCGCCATACCCGCCCATGGCCAACTCGTGTTCAAAAGCGGTGGCAACCATCTGATGTTCGAGAAGCTGAAGCACAAGCCGGAACGGGGCCAGAAGGTCACCCTGCGCCTCACCTTCGAAAAGTCCGGTGCCCTCACCGTCGAGATGCCGGTGAAGTCCGCCACGTACAACCCGTCGACCGGCCACTGAGGGAGGGACCACCTTGACGCGGACCATCGCCCCCCGCCTGCGCACCCTGGTGCTGCTGCTCATCACCGTCACCGGCGCGCTGCTCGCGGGCGCCGGACCGGCCTCCGCGCACGCCGCGCTGACCGGCAGCGACCCCGCACAGGGGGTGGTGGTCGACAAGGCACCCACCCAGGTGTCGCTCACCTTCTCCGAGAAGGTGGCGATGAACGACGACTCGCTCCAGGTGCTCGACCCCAAGGGGAAGAACGTCGAGGTGGGCGCGCCCGTGAACCCGGGCGGCACGACGTACGCCGTGAAGCTCAAGGGCGGCCTGCCCAAGGGCACCTACACGGTCGCCTACCAGGTCGTCTCGGCGGACAGCCACCCCGTCTCCGGCGCCTACACCTTCTCCATCGGCGCGCCCTCGCAGACCGTGGTCTCCGGTGTCGGAGCGACGGCCGGCGGCGGTGTCGTCGGCGCGCTGTACGCGGTCGGGCGGTACGTGTCGTACGCCGGGTTCATCGTGCTGGCGGGCGGCGCCGCCTTCGTGCTGGCCTGCTGGCAGCGCGGCTCGGGCGTACGGGCCGTGCAGCGGCTCGTCGTCGGCGGCTGGCTCGCGCTCACCGCGGCCACCCTGTGGCTACTGCTCCTGCGCGGCTCCTACACCTCCTCCGGGACGGTCGGCGACGTCTTCGACCTGAACCTGCTCGGTCAGGTGCTGCAGACCAAGACCGGCGCCGCGCTGGTCTCCCGGCTGCTGCTGCTCGCCGCCGCCGCGCTGTTCATCGCCGTCCTGTTCGGCGCCTACAACCGCCGCGAGGAACCCGCGGAGAAGCGGGACCTGACCTTCGGGCTCGCGGTCGGCGGGGTGGTCGTGGCCGCCGGGCTCGCGGCGAGCTGGGCCATGGCCGAGCACGCCTCCACCGGGCTCCAGCCGGGCATCGCCATGCCCGTCGACGTGCTCCACCTGCTGGCCGTCGCCGCCTGGCTCGGCGGCCTGACCGCCCTGCTGGTCGCCCTGTACCGGGCACCCGCCGAGACCCCGGTCGGGTCCGCCGCCGTGCACCGCTTCTCCCGGGTCGCCTTCGGCTCCGTCGTCGTCCTCGTCGCCACCGGCACCTACCAGTCCTGGCGCCAGCTCGGCTCCTGGTCGGCGTTCACCGAGACCAGGTACGGGCAGCTGCTGCTGGTCAAGATCGGGCTCGTGGCCCTTCTGGTGGGCATCGCGTGGATCTCGCGGCGCTGG
The DNA here is from genome assembly GCF_036815105.1 of Streptomyces sp. IBSBF 3136. NCBI lineage: Bacteria > Bacillati > Actinomycetota > Actinomycetes > Kitasatosporales > Streptomycetaceae > Streptomyces > Streptomyces sp. IBSBF 3136. The sequence goes on along the minus strand of NZ_JAJSZC010000042.1, from coordinate 33,476 downwards.
GCGGGACGGCTGCTGGAGACGGCCGGCGCCAAGGCCACCGGGAAGGCGCGGCAGCGCGAGAAGGAGCGCGAGAAGGAACAGGTCGGCTCCGCGTCCGGGAAGCCGTCCGGGCGGAAGGCCGCCTCCGGTGACGACGCGCGCGCCGCCCAGCTCGCCCGGCAGCGGGCGGCGGTCGACGCTGCCCGGCAGAAGCGGCTGCGGGACGCCGACCCGAACCGTTTCGGCCTGCGCCGCTCGGTGCTCGCCGAAGCGGGCGTCGCGGTCGTGCTGCTCGCGGTCACCACCTGGCTGACGCAGACCGAGCCGGGCCGCACCGAACTGGACGCCAAGGCGTCCACCTCGTCGTCGAGCTCGTCCTCCTCGGCCTCCTCGTCCTCATCGGCCGACTCCTCCGGTGCGCTGACCCTGGACATGCCTTTCGACACCGGTGGCACCGACGGCAAGGGCCTGGTCCGGATCGACCTCGACCCGGCCCGCGTCGGCGGCAACGACATGCACGTCTACGTCCAGCGTCCCAACGGGCGCGCCTTCGACGTCCCCGAGGTGAAGGTCGCCTTCACCCTGGAGGCGAAGAAGCTCGGACCGCTCCCGGTGACCCCCGACCACCTCACCACCGGCCACTGGTCGGCCGGCGGAGTGCAGATCCCCATGGCCGGCGACTGGAAGATCGCCGTGACCGTGCGTACCTCCGACATCGACCAGGTGACCGTCTCCAAGAACGCGCAGATCGGCTGATCCACCCATGCCCGACCAGTCCCTCCCCGAGGCCCGTACGCCCGCCGCCCCCGCCGCGCCCGCGACCCCGGATACCGTCGGTGACCAGGGCCGGGGCGTCTCCCGGCGCGCCCTGCTCGGCACCGCCGGTGCCACCGGACTCGTGCTCGGCGCAGCCGGCGGGGCCCTGGGCTACACGGCGGCACCCGCCCAGGCCACTCCCCTGACCTCGGTGGGGTCCGCCCGGGCGATGTTTCACGGGAAACATCAGCCCGGCATCACCGAGGGGCTCCAGGCCCGCGGCCACCTCGTCGCGTTCGACCTGACGCCGGGCGCGGGCCGCAAGGAGGCGGCGGCCCTCCTGCGCCGCTGGTCGGCCACGGCCGAGCGGCTGATGGCCGGTGAGCCGGCCGGGCACGACGACACCGGAGTGGCCCGGGACGCGGGACCGTCCTCGCTGACCGTCACCTTCGGCTTCGGGCACAGCTTCTTCGGCCGGACCGGCCTGGAGAAGCAGCGGCCGGGCGCCCTCGACCCGCTGCCCGACTTCTCCTCCGACCGGCTCGACAGGCGGCGCAGCGACGGGGACCTGTGGGTGCAGATCGGTGCCGACGACGCCCTGGTCGCCTTCCACGCGCTGCGGGCGATCCAGAAGGCCGCCGGGAGCGCGGCCCGGGTGCGCTGGCAGATGAACGGCTTCAACCGCGCCCCGGGGGCGACCGCCCACCCGATGACGGCCCGCAACCTCATGGGCCAGGTCGACGGCACCCGCAACCCCAAGCCCTCCGACACCGACTTCGACCGGCGGATCTTCGTGCCCGCCTCGGGCGAGCCCGCCTGGATGGCGAACGGCTCCTATGCCGTCGTACGCCGTATCCGCATGCTCCTCGACGACTGGGAGAAGCTGTCGCAGACGGCTCAGGAGGCGGTCATCGGGCGCCGCAAAGCCGACGGGGCGCCCCTGTCCGGGGGCGGTGAGACGACCCCGATGGACCTGGAGAAGACCGACGCCAAGGGCGAGTACGTCGTCCCGGCCAACGCCCACGCCCGGATCACCCGGCCCGACCGGAACGGCGGCGCGGCCATGCTGCGGCGCCCGTTCTCCTACCACGACGGCATCGACGCGGACGGCGCGCCCGACGCCGGGCTGCTGTTCGTCTGCTGGCAGGCGGACCCGCTGCGCGGCTTCGTGCCGGTGCAGCGCAAGCTCGACCGCGGGGACGCCCTGTCGACGTACATCCGCCACGAGGCGAGCGGTCTGTTCGCGGTGCCCGGCGGAGCGGCCGACGGGGAGTACGTGGGCCAGCGGCTGCTGGAGGGGTGAATAGGGGTTTCAAACCACCCGGTCGAGTGGCTTCCCTGAGACAAGGGAGTCGCGTCCACCGACGGCCATTAGGGTGAGGACATGCCAGCGAGCTATGCGTATCTCGGTCCCGAAGGCACCTTCACCGAAGTGGCCCTGCGCACGCTTCCGGAGGCCGCCACCCGGGAACTGATCCCGTACGTGTCGGTGCAGTCCGCGTTGGACGCGGTGCGCGCCGGCGAGGCCGAGGCCGCGTTCGTACCGATCGAGAACTCCGTCGAGGGCGGCATCACCACCACCCTGGACGAGCTGGTCGCCGGCGAGCCGCTGATGATCTACCGCGAGGTGCTGCTGTCGATCACCTTCGCGCTGCTGGTCCGACCGGGCACGAAGCTGACGGACATCAAGACGGTCTCCGCCCACCCGGCCGCCCAGCCGCAGGTGCGCAACTGGCTGCGCAAGAACCTCCCGGAGGTCCACTGGGAGTCGGCGGCCTCGAACGCGGACGCGGCCCGGCTGGTCCAGGAGGGCCGGTACGACGCGGCCTTCGCCGGTGAGTTCGCCGCCGCCCGGTACGGCCTGGAGGCCCTGGAGACGGGCATCCACGACGCGGAGAACGCCCAGACCCGGTTCGTGCTGGTCGGCCGCCCGGCCCGGCCGGCGGCGCCGACCGGTGCCGACAAGACCTCGGTGGTGCTGTGGCAGCGGGACGACCACCCCGGCGCCCTGCGCGACCTGCTCGGTGAGTTCGCCACCCGGGGCATCAACCTGATGCTGCTGCAGTCCCGGCCCACCGGCGCCGGCATCGGCAACTACTGCTTCTGCATCGACGCCGAGGGCCATATCTCCGACCGCCGGGTGGCGGAAGCGCTGATGGGCCTGAAGCGGATCTGTCTGCAGGTTCGTTTCCTCGGTTCCTATCCCCGCGCGGACATCCGGCCGGGCGAGGCGAGGCCCCGGCTGCCGGGAACCTCGGACGAGGTGTTCGTGGCGGCGGCCGACTGGGTGGCGCGCTGCCAGGACGGCCGGTTCTGAGGCGCCCGTAGCCCGCTTCCGGCCGGGCATACCAGCGCATCTTCGTTATCCACAGGAGTTATCCACAGGTCCGCTTCTCGACCTGGGGACAAGTCGACACGGCAGGGCGATCCGGTCGACAAATCGCCCTGGACGTCCTGGATGCGGCCACCGTCCCGCACGTCACCCTTCGTCCACCCGTTTCCTTTGGTTCATCTTTTGGGGGGACCCCTTTCCACCCGAAAGTGGGTGTCACCCCTGTTTGGGCCGGGAATTCCCCAGTCCGGCCATAACTTCCGGAGTGATCAATTCCGAAATCCACAGAGTTTCCGCACAGCCTGTGGATAACTTTCCGGAGCGCACGGATTCCTGTGGACAACGGGCCCGCCAAGTGCCCCTCTCCACAAGGAAATCAGGTCAACCGACGGCCCGCCGACTGCTTCGTCCCAGGGAAGGGGACGACCCCGCTTGACCGCTCGGACACTTTGTGCATTTGCCCCATAACGGCACGTATGCGCGCGGGACGCAAGAGTGAGTCGTGGCCCGCGAGTCCGCACCGGTAGCCTTGGCCCCGTGATTGACCTTCGCCTGCTCCGTGAGGACCCCGACCGTGTGCGCGCGTCCCAGCGCGCCCGTGGAGAGGACGTCGCGCTCGTCGACTCCCTCCTGTCTGCCGACGAGCGGCGCAGGTCCTCCGGCGTCCGCTTCGACGAGCTGCGAGCCGAGCAGAAGCAGCTCGGCAAGCTGATCCCCAAAGCCTCCGCCGACGAGAAGGCCGAACTGCTCAAGCGCGCCGAGCAGCTGAAGGCCGACGTCAAGGCCGCCGACGCCGAGCGCGACGCGGCCGACGCCGAGACCCAGCAGCTCCTGCTCCGGCTCGGCAACCTCGTCCACCCCGACGTGCCCGTCGGCGGCGAGGAGGACTTCGTCACGCTGGAGACGCACGGCACCATCCGTGACTTCGGCGCCGAGGGCTTCGAGCCCAAGGACCACCTGGAGCTGGGCCAGATCCTCGGCGCGATCGACGTCGAGCGCGGCGCCAAGGTCTCCGGCTCCCGCTTCTACTTCCTCACCGGCGTCGGCGCCCTGCTGGAGCTGGCCCTGGTGAACGCGGCGATCGCGCAGGCCACGGCGGCCGGCTTCACGCCGATGCTGACCCCGGCGCTGGTCCGCCCGCAGTCCATGGCCGGCACCGGTTTCCTCGGCCAGGCGGCCCAGGACGTCTACCACCTCGACAAGGACGACCTGTACCTGGTCGGCACCTCCGAGGTCCCGCTCGCGGCGTACCACATGGACGAGATCATCGACGCCGACCGGCTGCCGCTGCGCTACGCGGGCTTCTCCCCGTGCTTCCGCCGCGAGGCCGGCTCGCACGGCAAGGACACGCGTGGCATCTTCCGCGTGCACCAGTTCGACAAGGTCGAGATGTTCTCCTACGTCATGCCCGAGGACTCGCAGGAGGAGCACAAGCGCCTCCTGGAGTGGGAGAAGCAGTGGCTGACCTCGCTGGAGCTGCCGTTCCGCGTCATCGACGTCGCCTCCGCCGACCTCGGCGCCTCGGCCTCGCGTAAGTACGACTGCGAGGCGTGGGTCCCGACCCAGGGCAAGTACCGCGAGCTGACCTCGACCTCGGACTGCACCGAGTTCCAGTCCCGCCGCCTGTCCATCCGGCTCCGCGACGGCAAGCAGGTCAGGCCGCTCGCGACGCTGAACGGCACGCTCTGCGCCGTACCGCGCACGATCGTGGCGATCCTGGAGAACCACCAGCAGGCCGACGGTTCCGTCTGGGTCCCCGAGGTACTGCGCCCGTACCTGGGCGGCCGGGAGGTCCTGGAGCCGGTCGCCAAGTGAGCGCCGGATTCCCGTACCGCCTCATCGCCACCGACCTCGACGGAACGCTGCTGCGCTCCGACGAGTCGATCTCACAGCGCACCCGTGAGGCGCTCGCCGCGGCCACCGCGGCGGGCGCGGCGCACATCGTCGTCACCGGACGCGCGGTCCCCTGGACCCGGCACATCCTGGACGACCTGGGCTACGACGGGCTCGCCGTCTGCGGTCAGGGCGCCCAGGTGTACGACGCCGGGGCGCACCGCCTGCTGACCTCCGTCACCCTGGACCGGCAGCTGGCGGGCGTGGCCCTGGCCAAGATCGAGGCCGAGGTGGGTCCGCTGTACCTGGCGGCGAGCCGGGACGGCCTGGACGGCGAGGTGCTGGTGGGGCCCGGTTACGCGGTCACCGGCCGGCTCCCGGCGACGCCGTTCACGGACGCGTCGGATCTGTGGGCCGCCCCGCTGAACAAGATCTACATACAGCATCCGGAGCTGAGCGACGACGAGCTGGCGGCGGTGGCCCGCCGCGCGGCCGGCGGTTTCGTCACGGTCGCCATGGCGGGCGAGGGCATCGTGGAGCTGCTGCCGCTCGGGCTGTCCAAGGCCACGGGACTGTCCCTGGCGGCCCGCCGGCTGGGTCTGAAGGCGGCCGACACGATCGCCTTCGGCGACATGCCCAACGACATCCCGATGTTCGCCTGGGCGGCCCGGGGCGTGGCCATGGCCAACGCCCACGAGGAGCTGCGCGCGGTGGCCGACGAGGTGACGGCCTCCCACGAGGAGGACGGCATCGCGCTGGTGCTGGAGCGGTTGCTGGGCTGAGCGCCGGCCGGCGCTTCCACGGTGACCACATCTCGCGGAGGATGCACGGATCGAACGTGCGCGGGGTCGCCCCCGACCATGGCTTAGCAAGCCAGTGCCTTACCACTCGGCCAATCCTCCGGGTGGGCGGCCCACGCGAGAGACACGTCGCGTGCTCGAAGCGGCCGCCCCGGGCTGTCCCCTGAGCTCTACGGAGGAGTGAGGATCACTCCGGAGCCCGCCTCGGACCGCCCTGTCGGGAGCTGGACGTACTGCCGTGCATGGACATCGCCCCGCTCCTCTCCCCGCTCACGGCGCCGGGACATTCCCGGCGGACGGTGCATGACCACTGTGCCCCCGCCGCCCGGTCCGCCGCCACCGAATTAACCGGGGGCGGCGGTCACCGGCGGCGCCATCCGCGCCGCCGGGCCTTGCTGAAGAACCAGCCCGCCGGCGGCTCGTCGGACCGCCAGGGCCGCGGCTCGGGCTCCTCGGCCCGCCAACGGGCGGCGAGCATCCGGGCCCGGGCCGACGGCTCGGAGGTCCCGGCGGCGCGCACGAAGTCCTCGTCCAGGACCAACCCGTCCCAGACGTCGTCCCCGTCCCTGCCGGCACTCTCGTACCGGGGGGTGTCCTGCGCCATCCGAGGCCTCCTGACCGTTCGGCCGGGCGTGCGCCCGGCCGCGGTTCCTCCGCTTCGCCCAGTGTGCCCGGGCCGGGGTGAAGCCCCCGTCAGAACTGATCAGAAGCGATCGCGTGCGATCGGGAGTGGCTCACTCCTCGCCGGCGAGCGTGAGCGTCCGCAGCTTCTGCCCGGCGTACCAGGTGGCGAGCACGGTGACCACGACCAGCAGCACCGTCGCCGTGGGCAGCCCGACGTCCGAGGTGACCAGGTTCCCACCGGCCACCTTGTGGGCGACGGCGAGCGACCACTGCTGGACGCTCAGCGTGCGCGCGCCGGACACCAGGGAGCCGAACAGCGCCTCCCAGACCAGCGCGTAGACGAGACCGAACACCACCGCGTGCCGGGAGACGGTGCCCAGCAGCAGGAACATCGCCGCGTAGGCGATCGAGGCGACCAGGGCGGCCACCGTGTAGGCGACGGCGATCTGCTGCCCGTTGCCGTTGAGGATGAAGCCCGCGACGAGCGTCGGCAGGGCCGAGAACACCATCGTCACCGCGATCGCCACGATCAGCTTGGTGAAGATGATCGTCGGCCGCTTCACCGGCTTGGCCAGCAGGTACACCACCGAGCCGTCGTCGATCTCCGGCCCGATCGCGCCCGTGCCGGCGATGACGCCGATGATCGGCACCATGGTGGCGAGCGCCAGCCCGCCCAGCAGGTCGGCGGCCGTCTGGTCGTCGGCGCCCGCGAGGCCGCGGACGACGACGGAGATCGCGATCAGCAGTACGGGCAGGGCGCCCAGGATGAGGGCACGGCGACGGCCGAGCAGGGCCCGGTAGGTGAGCCGGGCGACTGTGGGGTCGTACATCTTCGGCCTCCTACGCCGCGACGAGATACGAGAACACGGACTCGAGGGACTCGTCGGACGGCGAGACCGTGAGCAGCCGGATGCCGTGGTCGCGGGCGACCTTGGGCAGCAGGGCGGTGAAGCGGCCGAAGTCCACGGCCTGGATGCGCAGCGCACCCTCGGTGACGTCGACCTCGATGCCCGACGTCGAGGGGTCGGCGATCAGCGCGGCCGCGAGCGCGCGGTCGTCGCTGGAGCGCACCAGGTAGCGGTGCGGACGGTCGGTCATCAGACGGCGGATCTTGCGGAAGTCACCGCCGGCCGCGTGCCGTCCGGCGACGACGACCTCGATGTGCCAGGCGAGCTGCTCGACCTCCTCGAGGATGTGGGACGAGAACAGCACGGTGCGGCCCTCGTCGCCCATGCGCCGCAGCAGGTCCATGAGCTGCATCCGCTGGCGCGGGTCCATGCCGTTGAAGGGCTCGTCCAGCAGGAGCAGCGACGGGTCGTGCACCAGGGCGCTCGCCATCTTCACGCGCTGGCGCATGCCCTTGGAGTACGTCTGGATCTTGCGGTCCTGCGCGTACTCCATCTCGACCGTCGCGAGCGCCCGCTGGGCGGCCTTCGCGCCCAGGCCGTGGAGATCGGCGTTGGCGACGACGAACTCGCGGCCGGTGAGGAAGTCGTACATCGCCTCGCGCTCGGGGACGATGCCGATGTGCTTGTAGATCGACTCGTTGCGCCACACGGGCTGCCCGTCGAGGGTGACGGTGCCGGTGGACGGGGCCAGGAAGCCGCCCATCATGTTGATGAGGGTGGACTTCCCGGCGCCGTTGGGGCCGAGCAGGCCGGTGACGCCCGGGCCGATGGTCATGGTGATGTCGTTGACGGCGACCACGTTGCCGAACCAGCGGGAGACGTGGTCGATGGAGAGCGTGGTCACAGGCCCACCTTCCGGTAGCGGCGCAGCAGGAGGCCGTAGGCGGCGGCGATCAGGCCGAGGACGACCAGGACGTAGACGACGCCCTGCGCGTCGGAGGGTCCGGCCGCGCCGGGGGACGCGGAGGTCGCGCCGAGGAACGCGGACTGGACCCCGTCGATGAGCGTCACCGGCGAGAACAGGCCGATCCAGGGGATGGCGCCGGCGTTGTCCTGGTTCTCGGCGATGGCCTGGAGCGTGGAGACCGCCCCGTAGGAGATCGTCATGACGGCGATGACGGCGGCGATGCCGAAGCCGCGCCGCGGGGTGACGGAGGCGATGACCAGGCCGATACCGGCGAAGAGCAGCGAGAGCAGAGCCACGGAGACCAGTCCCTGTGCGAATCCCTCGGTCTGGTCGGCGAAGTCGAGCTTGGCCAGCAGCGCGCCGATGTAGAGCACGAGCAGCGGGGCGGCGGTGAGCACGAACAGGGCCGAGGCCAGCGCCGCGTACTTGGCGCGCACGTAGTCGGCGGTCTCGATCGGCCGCGAGAAGTACAGCGGCACGGTCTTGAAGCGCAGGTCCCGCGAGACCGACTGGGGTGCCTGCGAGGCGACGTACAGGCTGATGACGGCCTGCATGATGATCGCGTAGCGGGTGTAGTCGACGGGCAGGTCCTTGGCCTTCGTGGCGACCGCGACGGCGACCATGATGGCCGCGGGCACGCACATCACCACGAACAGCAGCATCGGCAGCACCTTGGACTTCACCGAGCGGCCGAGGCCGTAGGAGCCGCGCAGGGACTGCGAGTAGAGCGAGCGGGTGGCGTAGGAGCGGCCGAGGCGGGGGCCGTCGTAGTTGCGGTACCCGATGTTGTGGATGCGGGTCTGGTCGCCCGGCGGTGTGCCGGGGGACCGGGTGGGCTGCTCAACGGCCATGGCCGACCGCCTCCTCGCGCTGCTCGTCCTCGCTCGTGAAGACCTCGGAGATGTGGTGCCTGCGCTGCTCCATGCGCACCAGGCCGAGCCCCAGGTCGGCGACCACGTCGCGCACCAGGTCGTACGTCTCCTCGCCCTGCGCGGTCAGCAGCAGGACGTGGCCGGCGCCCGGCAGTCCGCTGCCGGCCTCGACGGCCACCCCGCGCGCGTGCAGCGCCTCGCGGACCGCGCGGGTGCCGTCGGGGTGCTCGTCGGTGTCGGTGACCTCGATCGCGAGCGTCGTCGTGGTCTGCGTGAAGTCCGTGGTGGAGCTGGAGCGCAGCAGCTTGCCGCCGTCGACGACGACGACGTGGTCGCAGGTGCGCTCCAGTTCGCCCAGCAGGTGGGAGGTGACCAGGACCGAGATGCCGAAGTCGGTGTGGATCCGGCGGATCAGCCCGAGCATCTCGTCGCGGCCCACCGGGTCGAGGCCGTTGGTCGGCTCGTCCAGGAAGACCAGCCGGGGGTCGTGCACCAGGGCCTGCGCGAGCTTGACCCGCTGCTTCATGCCGGTGGAGTAGCCGCCGATGGGCCGGTAGCGCTCCTCGTACAGGCCCACGTGGCGCAGCGTGTCCGCGGTGCGCTCGCGCGCGGCGGTGGGCGGCAGGCCGGACATGCGTGCCATGTGGACGACGAACTCGGTGGCCGAGACGTCGGGCGGCAGGCAGTCGTGCTCCGGCATGTAGCCCACACGCTCACGGATGGCGGCGCCCTCGGTGGCGACGTCGAGGCCGAGCACCGCGGCGCGGCCCTCGGTGGCGGGGGACAGACCCAGCAGGATCTTGATCAGGGTGGACTTGCCGGCGCCGTTGGCACCGACGAGCCCGGTCACACCGGGTCCGATGTCCACGGACAGCCGGTCGAGCGCGGTCACCCGGGGGAACCGCTTGCTCAGGCTTTCGGTCGCGATCACAGTCACGTCCCCGACGGTAGTGACGCGGTCCACCCCCGGGCGTCAGCCCACAGAGCCGTCTTGACGTCAGCCCCAGGTATTACCCGGCCCTAAGGGACGCCGTGCCTGAGATCTACCGCCGGCCGTCCACAGCCCGGGACCCTCCTATTGACGCCGACTCTAACAACTGTCACATTCACCGGTGTCAAGTTACGGACGCGTAGCGCAGCCGACACGACGACGGGACGGGGCGGCATGACCACGGCAGTGAGCGGCGGACTCTCCACGGAGCTCGCCGGGTTCAGACGGGTGCAGCGCCTCGCCTACGAGTGCGCGGAGGCGGTCGCGGCACGCCTTGAGCCGGGGGTGACCGAGCGCGAGGCGGCCCGGATGCAGCGCGAGTGGCTGCGCGAGCGCGGGGTGCGGGACTGGTTCCACCTGCCGTTCGCCTGGTTCGGCGACCGCACGGCGTTCGCGGGCTTCCGCGTCCCGCTGCAGTTCTTCCCGACCGACCGCGCGCTGGAGCCCGGGATGCCGTTCATCCTGGACATGGCCCCGGTGCACGAGGGGTTCACGGCCGACATCGGCTACTCCGGTTCCCTCGGCGTGAACCCGGTGCAGGACCGGCTCATGGCCGACCTGGAGGCGCACCGCGAGCTGATCCTGCGCGAGGTGCGCGAGCGGCGGCCGCTGCGCGCGATCTACGAGGACGTGGACCGGCTCATGGTCCGCCAGGGCTACGCCAACCGGCACCGCGCGTACCCCTTCGGCGTGATCGCCCACAAGGTGGACCGGGTGAAGCAGCGCCGCTGGTCACCCCATCTGTTCGGGTTCGGCACCCAGTCCCTCAAGGGGCTGGCCGCCGACGCCCTGCACGGCCACCGCGAGGGCTGGTCCCCCCTGTGGTCGCCGTACCGCTTCTCCGACCACCCGCCGCGGCCGGGGCTGTGGGCGGTCGAACCCCATCTGGGCTTCAGGGGCACCGGCGCGAAGTTCGAGGAGATCCTGGTGGTCACCGACTCCCGGGACCCCGGACAGAGCGCCTTCTGGCTGGACGACGATCTGCCGCACGTGCGGCGCTGGGCGGAGGCGAAGTGACACTGAAGGGTGTGCGGGAGCGCCGGGTGCGCACCGGCGGGGTCGAGCTGTGCGTGGCCGAACTGGGCGACCCCGACCAGCCGACCGTGGTGCTGGTGCACGGCTACCCGGACAGCAAGGAGGTGTGGTCCGAGGTCGCCGCGCGCCTGGCCGACCGCTTCCACGTCGTCCTGTACGACGTCCGGGGCCACGGCCGGTCCACGGCACCGCGCCCGCTGCGCGGCGGCTTCACCCTGGCGAAGCTCACGGACGACTTCCTGGCCGTGGCCGACGCGGTGAGCCCGGACCGCCCGGTGCACCTGGTCGGCCACGACTGGGGCTCGGTGCAGTCCTGGGAGTTCGTCACGGTGGGCCGCACGGAGGGCCGCATCGCCTCCTTCACGTCGATGTCCGGGCCGTCCCTCGACCACTTCGGGCACTGGATCAACGCGCGCGTGAAGCGCCCCACGCCGGGCCGGGTGGGCCAGCTCCTCGGCCAGGGGGCCAGGTCCTGGTACGTCTACCTGCTGCACACCCCCGCCCTGCCGGAGCTGGCCTGGCGCGGCCCGCTCGGCAGGCGCTGGCCGAAGATCCTCCAGCGCTCCGAGAAGGTCCCCGCGGGCGACTACCCGACCTCGTCCCTGCCCTCCGACGCGGCCCACGGCGCCTGGCTGTACCGGGACAACGTGCGCGCCCGGCTGCGCAGGCCGCGCCCCGACGCGTACGCGCACGCGCCCGTGCAGCTCATCACGCCCCTGGACGACGCGTTCCTGTCGGAGCGGCTGTACGACGACCTGGAGCAGTGGGTGCCGCGGCTGACCCGCCGCACGCTCCCCGCCAGGCACTGGATCCCGCGCACCCGCCCCGACCAGGTGGCCGCCTGGATCGAGGAGTTCGTGACGTCCGTGGAGGGCGGTCGCCCCGCTCCGGCCGCCGGCGGCCGCCACGGCGACCGGTTCGGCGGACAGCTGGTCCTGGTCACCGGCGCGGGCAGCGGCATCGGGCGGGCCACGGCGTTCGCGTTCGCCGAGGCCGGCGCGCGCGTGGTGGCCGTCGACCGCGACGCCGAGGCCGCCGCCCGCACCGCCGAGCTGTCCCGGCTGATCGGCGCCCCCGACGCCTGGGCGGAGACGGCCGACGTCTCCGACGAGCACGCCATGGAGAAGCTCGCCGAGCGGGTGCACCGCAATCACGGCGTGCTCGACGTGCTGGTCAACAACGCGGGGATCGGCCTGTCGGGCTCCTTCTTCACCACGACCACCGAGGACTGGCGCAAGGTCCTGGACGTCAACCTGTGGGGAGTGATCCACGGCTGCCGTCTCTTCGGCGCGCGCATGGCCGAGCGCGGCCAGGGCGGCCACATCGTCAACATCGCCTCGGCGGCGGCCTACCAGCCCTCACGTGCGCTGCCCGCCTACAGCACCTCCAAGGCGGCGGTCCTGATGCTCTCCGAGTGCCTGCGGGCCGAACTGGCCGGGCAGGACATCGGGGTCACGGCGATCTGCCCGGGGATCGTCAACACCAACATCACCGCGACGGCCCGCTTCACCGGCGTCGACGAGGCCGAGGAGAGCCGTCGCCGGCAGCGCTCGGCCCGCCTGTACGGCCTGCGCAACTACCCGCCGGAGAAGGTCGCGAAGGCCGTCCTGGACGCGGTGACGCACAACAGGGCGGTCGTCCCGGTGACGCCCGAGGCTCGCGGCGCTCATCTCATGTCACGTTTCCTGCCGGGGGTGTTGCGCAGGGTGGCCCGGGTGGAGCCCCGGCTGTGAACGGCGAACCGGCCCGCCCGGCAGGCCCGTCGGCCCGGCGGGCCTACCGCATCGACGACCTCGCGCACCGCACCGGCACCACCGTCCGGACCATCCGCGCCTACCAGGACAAGGGACTTCTCCCCCGTCCGGAGCGGCAGGGCCGCGCCAACCTCTACTCCGACGTCCACCTCACCCGGCTCCAGCAGATCGGCCACCTCCTGGACCGCGGCTACACCCTGGCCTCGATCAGGGAGCTGCTGGACGCCTGGGACAGCGGCCGCGGCCTGGGCGGGGTGCTCGGACTGGTCACCGAGGTGGAGGGCCCTTGGACCGACGAGGAACCGGTCCGGCTCACCCGCGCGGAGCTCGACGCCCGCTTCGGCGGCACCCCCGACGAGGACGCCGTGACCGAGGCGGTCGAGCTCGGCGTGCTGGAACCGGTCGACGGCGACTCCGACACCTTCCTCGTGCCGAGCCCCCAAGAACTCGCCGTCGCCGCGGAGTTGCACGCGGCGGGCGTTCCGTTGTCCGCGATCTCCGCCCATCTGCGGGAGTTGCGGGGACAGGTCGAGCACATCGCCGCCCGTTTCCTGGAGTTCACCACCGAGCACGTCTTCGCGCGCTACCTCGACGACCCGGCCCACCGCACCGACGCGCACGCCGCCGAAGCGGCCCGGCTGGTGCGCCGGCTGAGACCCCTGGCCCGGCAGACCGTGGACGCGGAACTGGCCCGGGCCATGCGGGTGTTCGCGGCACGCCACCTGCGCACACGCCTCGTCACCGAGACGGGCCCCGAAGCGCGCCCGCCGACAGGTGCCGTCGATCTGCCGACGGAGACGATCAGCGCCGTGGAGCGCATGGTTGGCCGCGAGCACGCGTCCGCGTTCATCGCCTTGGCAGCCGAACGCGAGCTACACGCACGCGCATTGGACGCCCTGACCTCACCGAGTACGTCCGGAGCGGAACTTGGCGAACCGCCGTCGTCGGACGCGTAGTTGTCCACAGTCGAATCAATTGGCTTGTGGATAACCCCACTTGCCTGTGGACCAAACCTGCCCGTAAAAAATGACCTGCGTGATCCGCGTCTCTCCCGCACGCTGGAGGGATGGACGAAAGACGCACCGTGAAGGTGTCGAAGTACCTCTCCAAACACCTGCGCCACCAGCCGGAACGCATCGGCCTCACGCTCGACGAGGGCGGCTGGACGGAGATCGACACGCTGATCGCGGCGGCCGCCGCGCACGGCTTCCGGTTCACCCGCGAGGAACTCGACCACGTGGTGGCCGCCAACGACAAGCAGCGCTTCGCGATCGAGGGGACCAGGATCCGTGCCAGCCAGGGGCACAGCGTCGAGGTCGACCTCGGCCTGCCCCCGGCGACCCCGCCGCCGTACCTCTACCACGGCACCGTGGCCCGCAGCCTGGACGCGATCCGCGCCGAGGGTCTCAAGCCCATGAGCAGGCACGACGTGCACCTCTCGGCCGACCGTGAGACCGCGACCCGGGTCGGCGCGCGCCGTGGCCGCCCCGTCGTGCTCGCCGTGGACGCCGGCGCCATGCACCGCGACGGCCACGTCTTCCACGTCAGCGCGAACGGGGTGTGGCTCACCGAAACCGTCCCGGCGCGCTACCTGCGGTTCCCCGGTCCGCACTGACGGTGGCCCCCCGGGCGCGCGAAGTGACCGGTTTCGGCCCATGCCGCCGGCCCCCCGTACCCTCGTCCGCATGAGTCTGCGTCTGAGCACCGTGATCCTGCCGTACCGCCGCTGGCACGAGGGTGGCCGTTCGGCCTGGGTGCGGGCCGAGCAGCTCGGCTTCCACACCGCCTACACCTACGACCACCTGTCCTGGCGCAGCTTCCGCGACGGCCCGTGGTTCGGCGCCGTGCCGACGCTGACCGCCGCCGCGGCCGCCACCGAACGGCTCCGCCTCGGCACCCTGGTCACCTCCCCGAACTTCCGGCACCCGGTGACCCTCGCCAAGGAACTGATCTCGCTGGACGACATCTCCGGCGGCCGCGTCACCCTGGGCATCGGCGCCGGCGGCACCGGCTTCGACGCGACGGCCCTAGGCCAGGAGCCGTGGACGCCGCGTGAGCGCGCCGACCGCTTCGCCGAGTTCGTGCCGCTGCTCGACCGGCTGCTCACCGAGGACGCGGTGTCGTACAAGGGCCGGTTCTACTCGGCGCACGAGGCGCGCAACATCCCCGGCTGTGTGCAGCGGCCCCGGCTGCCCTTCGCCGTGGCGGCCACCGGCCCCCGCGGTCTGCGGCTCGCCGCGCGCCACGGCCAGGCCTGGGTGACCACCGGCGACCCGAAGCTGTACGAGACCGGCACCCCGGAAGAGTCCGTCCAGGCCCTGCGCGGACAGCTGGAGAAGCTGTCCGAGGCGTGTGCCGCGGCCGGCCGGGACGTGGCCGAGCTGGACAAGGTCCTGCTCACCGGCTTCACCCCGGACCGCGGCCGGCCGCTCGAGTCCCTGGACGCCTTCGTGGACTTCGCCGGCCGCCACCGGGAACTGGGCTTCACCGAGATCGTCGTCCACTGGCCCGTCCCGGACTCGGACTTCGCCGCGGACGAGAAGGTCTTCGAGCGGATCGCCATGGACGCGCTCGCCCAGCTGACCTGATCGGCGGCGGCGTCGTCCGTCGGCCATTCCCGATGTGTCCGTGGACTCATCTGTGCGGACTTCCGCACGGCCGTGCGGGCATATGCGCGAGAATGGGCCGGTGACCTCAGCGACCAGACAGCCCGGGACCCCGGCCGCCGCCCTCAGGCCGCGGCTGATCGCCACCGACCTCGACGGCACTCTGCTGCGCGACGACAAGTCGGTCTCCCCGAGGACGGTCGCCGCGCTGGCCGCCGCCGAGGCCGCGGGCGTCGAGGTCTTCTTCGTCACCGGCCGCCCGGCCCGCTGGATGGACGTGGTGAGCGACCACGTCCACGGGCACGGCCTGGCGATCTGCGGCAACGGCGCCGCCGTGGTCGACCTGCACGGCGGACCGGGCACCCACCGGTTCGTGAAGGTGCGCGAACTGGCCCGCCGGAACGCGCTGGACACCGTACGGCTGCTGCGCGGGGCGGCCCCCGGCACGGTGTTCGCGGTCGAGCAGACCTACGGCTTCCACCAGGAGCCCGCCTATCCCAAGCTGCACATGGAGATACCGGACAACCTGCTGCCCGCCGAGGCCCTCCTCGCCGCCGACGGCCCGGACGCCGACCAGCCCGTCCTCAAGATCCTCGCCTACCACCCCGACCTCGACCCGGACGTCTTCCTCACCCTCGCCCGCCAGGCGATCGGCGACCGCGCCAACGTCACCCGGTCCAGCCCCAGCGCCCTGCTGGAGATCAGCGGACCCGGCGTCTCCAAGGCCAGCACGCTCGCCCTGTGCTGCGCCGAGCGCGGCATCTCGCAGGAGCAGGTCGTCGCGTTCGGGGACATGCCCAACGACGTCGAGATGCTGACCTGGGCCGGCCGGTCCTACGCGATGGGCAACGCCCACCCGGACGCCATCGCCGCCGCCTCGGGCCGCACGGTCGCCAACAACGACGACGGCGTCGCGGTCGTCATCGAGCGGCTCCTCGCCGAACACGGCTGACCCGCCGCGCGGGCCGGGGGCCGCCGGTGACGGCGGCCCGCCGTCACAGCGCCCCCACCAGCGACTCGGCCGCCCGCTCCCGGCGGGCCATGGTCCGCAGCGGCCCGTCCACGACGGCCAGTTCCGCGTACGGACCGCGCTGCACCACCCGGCCCGCGTCGAGCACGACCACCTCGTCGACCGCTTCCAGACCCGCCAGCCGGTGGGTGATCAGCAGCGTCGTACGCCCCTCGGTGGCGGCCAGCAGATCCGCGGTGAGCGCGTCCGCCGTCGGCAGGTCCAGGTGTTCGGCGGGCTCGTCCAGGACGAGCACCGGGAAGTCGGCGAGCAACGCGCGGGCCAGCGCGAGCCGCTGCCGCTGCCCGCCGGACAGCCGCGCCCCGTGCTCCCCGACCAGCGTGTCCAGGCCGTCCGGCAGCCCGTCCACCCACTCCAGCAGCCGGGCCCGGCCCAGCGCGTCGCGCAGCTCGGCCTCGTCGGCGTCCTTCCGGGCGAGCAGCAGGTTCTCGCGCACGCTGCTGTCGAAGAGGTGCGCGTCCTGGGCGCACAGCCCGACCAGCCGCCGTACGTCGTCACCGGCGAGCGCGCACGCGTCCACCCCGGCGAGCGTGTACGAGCCCGCACCGGGGTCGAGGAACCGCAGGAGCACCTGGGCGAGCGTCGTCTTGCCCGAGCCGGAAGGGCCGACGACGGCGATCCGGCGCCCCTCCTCCAGCGTGAGGTCGACCCCCGCGAGCGCGTCCCGGTGCTGTCCCGGGTAGCGGGCGGTCAGCCCGCCGACGACGACCGGGAACGGCATCGCGGGCGCCTGCCGGGGCCGTTCGGGCTCACGCACCGGCTCCGGGGCGTCCAGCACCTCGTACACGCGCTCCGCGCTGCGCCGCACCCGCTGCCGGTGCCGCACGGCCAGTGGCAGCCCCAGCACCGCCTCGAAAGCGGCCGGCGGGGTGAGGACCACCACGGCCGTCGCGACACCGGCGAGCCGGCCCGCGGCCACCGCCTGGGCGGCGAGCAGCGCGGCCGCGGTGACGGTCAGACCGGACAGCAGCGCGATCAGGCCGTCACCGAGCGCGGTGACGGCGGCGGCGCGCGAGGCGATCCGGGTGAGCGTGCCGTCGGCCCGCCGGGCCGCGGCCGTCCGGGCCGGCAGCGCGCCGGCCACGGTCAGCTCGGCGGTGCCGGTGAGCAGGTCCGCCACCCGGGTCGCGAGCACGCCCCGGGCGGGCGCGAGGCGCCGCTCGGTGCGCCGGGCCGCGGCCGCGGTGACCAACGGAACCCCCACGCCGGCCGCGAGCAGCCCCGCCGCGAGCGCGGCCCCCGCCTCGGGCAACAGCCACGCCGTGAAGGCGACGGAGGCGGTGGAGACGACGACCGCGACACCGGACGGCAGCAGCCAGCGCAGCCAGTAGTCCTGGAGCGCGTCCACGTCGGCGACCAGCCGGGACAGCAGATCGCCACGGCGTGCCGACCGCAGCCCCGCGGGCGCCAGCCGCTCCAGGCGCCGGTGGACGGCGACCCGGGTCTCGGCCAGCATCCGCAGCACGGCCTCGTGCGACACCAGCCGCTCGGCGTACCGGAAGACGGCGCGCCCGATCCCGAAGGCCCGCGTCGCAGTCACGGGCACCATCAGGTACAGCACCGGCGGCTGCTGCGAGGCCCGCGAGATGAGCCATCCGGAGGTGGCCATCAGTCCGACGGCGCTGCCGAGCGCCAGGCTGCCGAGCAGCAGGGCGAGGAGCAGCCGGCCGCGCCGGGGGCCGGCCGACGCCCGGACCCGGGCCAGGACCCGACGCCGGGGAGCGGCGAAGCCCGAGTCCGGCTCCGGCCCGCCAGAACCGTCCACCGCGCCCGCTTCGAGGGCGCTGGCTCCGGTGCCGTCGTGCGGGGCGGGCACGGCGGCGGAGGGCCGCGGGCCGCCCGGTGCGACGCCGGCCGGCTCGGTGAGGGTCGACCCGGTGGCGGCCGGCTCGGTGGTGACCGGGGTGGCGCCGGTCCGGCCGGCGGCCGGGGTCTCGGGGAGGTGCAGCCGCACCACGCGGTCCGCCACGTCCAGCAGGGCCGGCCGGTGCACCACGAGCAGTACCGTGCGGCCCACCGCGAGGCGCCGCACCGCCGCCACGACCTCGGCCTCCGTCGCCCCGTCCAGCGCCGCCGTCGGCTCGTCCAGCAGCAGCACGGGCCGGTCGGCGAGAAAGGCACGGGCCAGCGCGAGCCGCTGCCGCTGACCGGCGGACAGCCCGGCCCCGTCCTCCCCGAGCACCGTGTCGGCCCCCTCGGGCAGGCCGTCCACGAACTCCAGCGCGCCCGCGTCCGCGAGGGCCCGGCGCACGGCGGGGTCATCCGCCTCCGGCCGGGCCAGCCGCACGTTCTCCGCGATCGTCCCGGCGTACAGATGTGGCCGCTGGGGCACCCACGCGACCTGCGAACGCCATGCGTCGAGGTCGAGGTCCGCGAGGTCGGTCCCCCCGACCCGTACCCGGCCCGCGGTGGGCCGCACGAAGCCGAGCAGCGCGTTCACCAAGGTCGACTTGCCCGCGCCGCTCGGCCCGACCAGCGCCACGGTCTCACCGGGCTCGACGGTGAAAGACACCCCGGTCACGGCATTCGCCGACCGCCCCGGGTAACGGACCGACACCCCGTCGAAGGCCACCGGGCCCCCGGGGACCGCCCCGGTGCCGGACGCAGGGAGCGGGGTCTCCAGGACGGCGAAGATCTCCTCGGCCGCCGCCAGTCCCTCGGCCGCCGCGTGGTACTGCGCGCCCACTTGGCGCAGCGGCAGATACGCCTCGGGCGCCAGGATCAGGATGACCAGGCCGATGTAGAGGTCCATGTCGCCGTGCACCAGGCGCATGCCGATGGTCACGGCGACCAGCGCGACCGACAGCGTGGCGAGCAGTTCCAGGGCGAAGGAGGAGAGGAAGGCGATCCGCAGGGTCCGCATGGTGGCCTGGCGGTACTCGCCGGTGATCCGCCGGATGGACTCGGCCTGCGCCTTCGCCCGGCCGAACACCTTCAGGGTGGGCAGTCCGGCGACCACGTCGAGGAAGTGGCCGGACAGCCGGGAGAGCAACTGCCACTGACGCTCCATCCGGGACTGGGTGGCCCAGCCGATCAGCATCATGAAGACGGGGATCAGCGGCAGGGTGCCCACGATGATGGCCGCCGAGACCCAGTCCTCGGTGACGATCCGCGCCAGTACGGCCACCGGGACGACCACCGCGAGTCCCAACTGCGGCAGGTAGCGGGCGAAGTAGTCGTCCAGGGCGTCGACGCCCCGGGTGGCCAGGTTCACCAGCGAGCCGGTCCGCTGCCCGCTCAGCCATCCGGGGCCCAACCGGGCGGCGCGTTCCAGCAGCCGTCCTCGCAGCTCCGACTTCACGGCCGCGCTCGCCCGGTGCGCCGCGAGCTCGGTGAGCCACGCGACGACCGCCCGGCCCACGGCCACGACCGCGAGCAACAGCAGGGGAGTACGCAGGCCGGAGACCGGCTGCCCGTGCTGGAAGGCTCCGACCACCACCTCGGCGATGAGCATCGCCTGGGCGATGACCAGTACGGCTCCGAGGGCTCCCAGGGCGACGACCGCCACCAGGAAGAGGCGGGTGGCACGGGCGTATCGCAGGAGGCGGGGATCGATCGGTTTCACGTGAAACAGGCCCTTCGGTCCAGAGGGTGTGTTTCACGTGAAACACACCCTCGGCGGACTCAGTGTGCGGCGCCGGCGGGAGCCTCGGGAGCGATGTGCTGCGTGCCGATCCGCTTGCGGAACACCCAGTACGTCCAGCCCTGGTAGAGCAGCACGAGCGGAGTGGCGATCGCCGCGCACCAGGTCATGATCTTCAGGGTGTACGGGC
The DNA here is from genome assembly GCF_036815105.1 of Streptomyces sp. IBSBF 3136. Taxonomy (NCBI): domain Bacteria; kingdom Bacillati; phylum Actinomycetota; class Actinomycetes; order Kitasatosporales; family Streptomycetaceae; genus Streptomyces; species Streptomyces sp. IBSBF 3136. The sequence goes on along the minus strand of NZ_JAJSZC010000042.1, from coordinate 13,276 downwards.
TCGACGAGGCGTTGGTGACCGTCAGGCTCCAGTCCCCGTTGAGCGTGGAGGGCATGACGTTCGGGAAGAGCGACAGGAAGAGCATCGCCACGGACGCCACGATGGTCACGCCGGACAGGGCGAACGACCAGCCCTCGCGCCCCAGCTGGTTGGCCACCAGAGCGGCCAGCAGGGCGGCGACGGCCACGATCAGGGCCACGAGGCTCTTGCCGTCACCGCTGTCCGCCTGGGTCCACAGCAGGAAGCCGAGCGCCAGCACCGCCGTGACGAGACCGACCCGCAGCGCCAGCTTCCGGGCCCGCAGCCGGATGTCCCCGACCGTCTTCAGCGCCGTGAACACCGCTCCGTGGAAGGTGAACAGCGTGAGCGTCACGAGGCCACCGAGCAGGGCGTACGGGTTGAACAGGTCCCCCACGGTGCCGACGTAGTCGAAGTTCCGGTCGATCTTCACGCCCCCCACGATGTTCCCGAAGGCCACGCCCCACAGGAACGCCGGGATGAGCGATGTCCAGAAGATGGCCGTCTCCCAGTTGCGCTGCCAGTTCTCCTCGGGCCGCTTCGCCCGGTACTCGAAGGCCACACCCCGGACGATCAGGCAGACCAGGATGGCGAGCAGCGGCAGGTAGAAGCCCGAGAACAGCGTGGCGTACCACTCCGGGAAGGCGGCGAAGGTGGCGCCGCCCGCGGTGAGCAGCCAGACCTCGTTACCGTCCCAGACGGGCCCGATCGTGTTGATCAGCACCCGGCGCTCGGGCCGGTCGCGGGCGAGCAGTTTGGTGAGGATGCCGACCCCGAAGTCGAAGCCCTCCAGGAAGAAGTAGCCGGTCCACAGGACGGCGATCAGGACGAACCAGACGTCGTGAAGTTCCATGACTGTCCCCTCGGCCTAGTACGAGAAGGCCATCGGCTTGTCGGCGTCACGGGTGTCGCCGCCGATCTTCGTGGGCGGATTGAGGTCGGCATCGGTCAGCTCGGGCGGGCCCGCCTTGGCGTACTTGGCGAGCAGCTTGACCTCGACGACCGCGAGGATGGCGTACAGCGAGGTCAGGACGATCATCGACGTGAGGACCTCACCCTGGGAGACGCCGGGGGAGACCGCCTGTCGGGTCTGCAGCACGCCGTAGACGGCCCACGGCTGGCGGCCCATCTCGGTGAAGATCCAGCCCCAGGAGTTGGCTATCAGCGGGAAGGCCAGGGTCCAGATCGCGATGCGCCAGTACCAGGTGGTGAACGTCGGGCCGAGTGCCTTGTTCCTGAACAGGACCAGATGCGGCACCTCGTCGTCGGCGACCCTCAGGTGCTGGGGCAGCATGAACTTCTTGCGGGTCAGCCAGAGGCCGGCCAGGCCGATCCCGAAAGAGGCCATGCCGAAGCCGATCATCCAGCGGAAGCCCCAGAAGGCCACCGGGATGTTGGGCCGGTAGTCGCCGGGCCCGAACTTCTGCTGCTCGGCCTTGTTGACGTCGTTGATCCCGGGGACGTACGAGTTGAAGTTGTCGTCGGCGAGGAAGGACAGCAGGCCCGGGATCTCGATGGCCACGCTGTTGTGACCCTTGTCGACGTCGCCGTATGCGAAGATCGAGAACGGTGCAGGCTTCTGGCCGTCCCAGAGCGCCTCGGCGGCCGCCATCTTCATCGGCTGCTGCTTGAACATCACCTTGCCGAGCACGTCACCGCTGACCGCGGTGAGCAGGCCCGCGATGACGACGGTGATCAGACCGAGCCGCAGCGAGGTCTTCATCTCCCGGATGTGCCGCTTGCGGGCCAGGTGGTAGGCCGAGATGCCCACCATGAAGGCACCGCCGGTCAGGAAGGCCGCGGAAAGGGTGTGAAAGGCCTGGCTGAGCGCGGTGTTCTGGGTCAGCACGGCCCAGAAGTCGGTCAGCTCGGCGCGGCCCTTCACCTTGTCGATCTTGTAGCCGACGGGGTGCTGCATCCAGGAGTTGGCCGCCAGGATGAAGTACGCCGACAGGACGGTGCCGATCGAGACCAGCCAGATGCAAGCGAGGTGGATCCTCTTCGGCAACTTGTCCCAGCCGAAGATCCACAGGCCGATGAAGGTGGACTCGAAGAAGAACGCGATCAGGGCCTCGAAGGCGAGCGGGGCACCGAAGATGTCACCGACGAAGCGCGAGTAGTCCGACCAGTTCATGCCGAACTGGAACTCCTGGACGATGCCGGTGACCACGCCCATGGCGATGTTGATCAGGAAGAGCTTGCCCCAGAACTTCGTCGCCCTGAGGTACTTCTCCTTCTCCGTGCGGACCCAGGCGGTCTGCAGCCCGGCCGTGAGCGCGGCCAGGGAGATCGTCAGGGGGACGAACAGGAAGTGGTAGACGGTGGTGATGCCGAACTGCCAGCGCGCCAGTGTCTCCGGCGCCAATGCCAATTCCACGTCGTCAGCTCCTTACCTCGCCGTGGTGGCGGGCCCACGCTTGTGAATGCGTTCACATTCACAAGCCATTATGACCTACTGATTTTCGGTCCGGTAGGGCGGGGTGGTGCTAGCGCCATCACGTCAGGGCCTTGGCGGCGATTTCAACATCTTGTTGAATTGCACGCCATGCAGATACGTATCTCCTGACCCTCGGGGCACCTCACCGCGACCCTGGACGACACGCCGACCGCGCAGACCCTCGCCAAGGCACTGCCGCTCGCCTCCACCGCTCACACCTGGGGCATGGAGGTCTATTTCGATACAGGCATCACTGTTTCACGTGAAACGGACGCCCGAGAGGTCGTGGAACCGGGCACCGTGGCGTTCTGGACGGACGGCGACGCTCTCGCCCTCCCCTATGGGCCCACGCCCGTCTCCCGGGGCGACGAGTGCCGGCCGGCGAGCCCGTGCAACATCCTGGGACAGGTGGACGGGGATGCCCAGATCCTGGCGAGCGTGCGCGACGGCGACCCCGTACGTGTGGAGTCTGTGGACGAGTAGGGCCCCGCACCAGGCGGGGCCCTCCTTCGAACCGATCCGGGAACCTCTTACGGCACCCCTCAGATCTCCTTGCGGAACGCTTCCGCCACCTTCAGGAAGATGTCGTTCGCCTCGGTCTCCCCGACCGTCACCCGTACACCCTCGCCCGGGAACGGCCGCACGACCACACCGTGCTCCTCACAGGCCGCCGCGAACGAGACCGTGCGCTCCCCCAGCCGCAGCCACACGAAGTTGGCCTGGGTCTCGGGCACCGTCCAGCCCTGCGCGCGCAGCGCGTCGACCACGCGCGTGCGCTCGCACACCAGCGAGCCGACCCGGCCCAGCAGCTCGTCCTCGGCCCGCAGGGAGGCGACGGCAGCCTCCTGCGCGAGCTGGCTGACACCGAACGGAACCGCCGTCTTGCGCAGCGCCGCCGCCACCGGGTCGTGCGCAATCGCGAAACCGACCCGCAGGCCCGCGAGGCCGTACGCCTTGGAGAACGTGCGCAGGACACAGACGTTGGGCCGCTCCCGGTACAGCTCCACGCCGTCGGGCACCTCGGGGTCGCGGATGAACTCCCGGTAGGCCTCGTCCAGCACCACCAGCACATCGCTGGGCACCCGGTCGAGGAACCGCTCCAGCTCGGCCCGACGCACCACCGTGCCGGTCGGGTTGTTGGGGTTGCAGACGAAGATCAGACGCGTCCGGTCGGTGATGGCGTCCGCCATCGCGTCCAGGTCGTGCACATCGCCCGGCGTCAGCGGGACCTGCACCGACCGGGCACCGCTGACCTGCGTGATGATCGGGTACGCCTCGAAGGACCTCCAGGCGTACATCACCTCGTCGCCCGGGCCGCTGGTCGCCTGGATCAGCTGCTGGGCCACGCCCACCGAACCGGTACCGGTGGCCAGGTGGGAGAGCGGGACGCCGAAGCGGTCCGACAGCTCGTTCATCAGCCCGGTGCACGCCATGTCCGGGTAGCGGTTGAAGTCGCAGGCGGCCGCCGTCACGCTCTCCAGCACCCCGGGCAGCGGCGGATAGGGGTTCTCGTTGGAGGACAGCTTGTAGGCGACCGGCCCGCCGGCCGCGGCGGGCTTGCCCGGCTTGTAGGTGGGGATACCCTCCAGCTCGGCGCGCAGCTTCGGGCTCGTCTCGCTCACCGCAGTCCTCCTCGCGACCACCGGCGGACCGTCAACGCCGCCGGCTTCCAATACTGCTCACCTTATGAGGATTCGGCGCCCTTGCGAACAGGTGTGGGACAGCAAGAGGCGAACCTCATGCGCCCCACCGGCATCACGGGCATCACCACCCGAAGCGGTATGCATCGGGGGCGCGCTCTACATATATCTACGCGCCGGTGGCTCGCGCCGTAGCGCGCATCACCCGTGAAGGTGAGTTGAGACCTCTTCGAGACATCCGGCACTTGGCAGGCCTATGCGCGTCGACACGACACGTCCTTGCATGAAAGCGATCAAGTGCCTTTATTTCTTAGGTAGTTGACCAGGTATGGCCATGCAGAAACGTGCCTGTCAATGCCTGCATATGCGTCCGCCCTACCCCACCGCATGAGCCCTACTATCGGCTCGCCATGACAGCAGCAGGGAAGCACCAGGTGAGCCGCGCGGAAACCTCACGTCGAGGCAGTCGGCCGGGCCGGGCAGGCATCAGAGACGTCGCCGCCGCCGCCGGGGTCTCCATCACGACCGTCTCCGACGCCCTCAACGGCAAGGGCCGGCTCCCGGATGCCACCCGGCGCCATGTCCGCGAGGTGGCCGACCGGCTGGGGTACCGCCCCTCGGCCGCCGCCCGCACCCTCCGTACCGGCAAGTCCGGGCTGATCGGCCTGACCGTGACGACGTACGGGGATGAACCTTTCACCTTCACGGAGTTCGCCTACTTCGCCGAGATGGCCCGGGCCGCCACCTCCGCCGCGCTGGCCCGCGGCTACGCCCTCGTCATCCTGCCCGCGACCTCCCGGCACGACGTGTGGTCCAACGTGGCGCTGGACGGCACCGTCGTCATCGACCCCTCCGACCAGGACCCCGTGGTCAGTGAGCTGGTCCGGCAGGGCCTGCCGGTCGTCTCCGACGGCCGCCCGGCCGGCACCCTGCCGGTCACCGCCTGGGTCGACAACGACCACGAGGCCGCCGTCCTCGGCATCCTTGACCACCTCGCCGCCGCGGGCGCCCGCCGGATCGGCCTGCTCACCGGCACGACGACGGACACCTACACCCACCTGTCGACCACCGCCTACCTGCGCTGGTGCGAGCGCGTCGGCCAGGACCCGGTCTACGAGGCCTACCCGGCCCACGACCCGTGCGCGGGCGCCGTCGCGGCCGACCGGCTGCTCGCCCGCCCCGACCGGCCCGACGCCGTCTACGGCCTGTTCGACCCCAACGGCACCGATCTGCTCGCCGCGGCCCGCCGCTACGGCCTGCGCGTCCCGGAGGACCTGCTGCTGGTCTGCTGCAGCGAGTCCACCGTGTACGCCAACACCGAGCCGCCCGTCACCACCCTCTCCCTGAAGCCGCGCCGGATCGGCACGGCGGTCGTGCAGCTCCTCATCGACGCCATCGAGGGCGTCGAGTCGGACCACACCGTCGAGCAGGTGATACCGACGGAGCTGATCGTGCGTACCTCGTCCCAGCGACGTCCCCCGCGCACGACCGTCAGCCCGCCGCGGGCTCCGGAGAAGGGCTAGCGGGGTCTCCCGAGGGCGAACGGGGCGTCCGGCCCGCACACCGCGCGCCACTCCGTGCGCCCTCGCACCACGTGTCGGCCGTCGCTCCGCACGGCCGGCATGTGCCGGGCAGCCGGTCGAACCCCTGCCCAAACGGGGCGAAAGCCGCGGTGAACCGGAGTCCCGCTCTGATTCACCACCCCTGGGTCATCACACGGCGCGACGCTCATTCCTATGATGGGCGCACGACACCGCGGGGCCGCTGCGACCAGGCAGTCCGGAGCGGTGCAGCTGCGGCGCGATGGTGGAGGGGTCGGATGACTCAGGGGGCCGGTCAGGGACCCGAGGTGGAGCGGACGGCGACGTTGCGCGACTTCCGGGTACCCGCGTACGTCCACGAGACCGGTCCGTACGTCCACGAGCTTCCCGGCGACACCGCCCCCGTCGTGGACGAGAGCTACCCCGAGGGCTACACGCCCACCCAGCGCGACCTGCCCGTCATCAACCGCGGCGACACCCTCCAGGTGCCTGTGGAACCGGCCGCCGCGGCCCCCGCCCCGGTGGCCGCGACCGGCCCCGGCCCGCTGTACGTCGTCGGCGACGTCCACGGTTACCTGGACGAACTGCTGGCCGCCCTGCGGGAGAAGGGCCTGATCGACGCCGCCGGCCAGTGGTGCGCGGGCACCGCCCGGCTGTGGTTCCTCGGCGACTTCACCGACCGCGGACCCGACGGCATCGGCGTCATCGACCTGGTGATGCGGCTGTCCGCCGAGGCGGCCGCGGCCGGCGGCTACTGCAAGGCCCTCATGGGCAACCACGAGCTGCTGCTGCTCGGCGCCAAGCGGTTCGGCGACACGCCCGTCAACTCCGGCGCCGGCACCGCGACCTTCCAGGCGGCCTGGCTGCTCAACGGCGGCCAGAAGACCGACATGGACCGCCTCCAGGACCACCACCTGCAGTGGATGGCCCGCCTCGACGCCGTCGAGGAGGTGGACGGCTATCTGCTCGTCCACTCCGACACCACCGCCTACCTCGACTACGGCGACTCGATCGAGGCGGTCAACGACACCGTCCGGGAGACCCTGACCCGCAACGACGCCGACGAGGTCTGGGACCTCTTCCGCAAGTTCACCAAGCGATTCTCCTTCCGCGACGAGGGCGGCGCCGACGCCGTGCGCTCCCTCCTCGACATGTACGGCGGCAGCCGGGTCGTCCACGGCCACAGCCCCATTCCGTACCTGCTCGGCGAAGTGGGCTCCGAGGACGACGAGGAGGAGGGCGGCGACCCCGTCGTCGTGGGCCCGCACGTCTACGCCGAGGGACTCGCCATCGCCATGGACGGCGGCGTCACCATGGCCGGGAAACTGCTGGTCCAGCAACTGCCGCTGGACGCCTGAGGGTTCACCCGGGAGGCGAGCCCCGACCACAAGCCCGCAGGTGGGCATGGTTTTTCCGCAAACCCCCTGTCACCGTGTGCCGTCACGGCTCTACCATCGGCTTATCCGTAGCAGGCTCCCCTCCGTTTCTGCCCGACGGCTCGCCGGCGTGCGAGCCCCCAGCCCCTACGGAGCATCGGGGGATGCACATGAACAGCGTTCCGCAGCACCTGCTGAGCGAGGACCGCCAGGAATTCGAGCGGATCCTCGATGAGGCGCTGCGCTCGGCCCCACACCGACCGGAACTCGCCGCTGTCGGACAGCGGCTCAACCCCGAACAACTGCGCACCATGGCGCTCAACGCCACCGCGCTGATAGCGGCGGCCGCGGCGACCGAGTACCAGCACTACGTGAAGGCCCGGGAGGAACTGCGCCGGCCGGCGCCGTCCACCGCTTCCACCGACCGCGCCTCGGTCTCCGCCGGCCCGGGTCCGGACGCGCTCGGCCTCGCCGCCGGCCTCGGCGAGGCAGCCGAGACGACCGGAGCAGGTGCCGTCGCCGTGATCGCGGTGCTGGCACCCGTCCTCGCCGCCACCGCCGCGGTGATCTTCCTGCTCGTCGGCTACATCGTGAAGATGCTGGACCCGGGCCAGGGCTTCGCCCAGACCATGCTCACCGCCGGCTGGACGTTCGGCGCCATGGCCGCGGCCGCGATCCTCGTCGCCGCGGTCGGACTGCTGCTCACCGCCCTGCGCAACAACGCCTCCGACGAGGCCGGGGCGCACAGCGCGGTGGGCGAGGAAGTGGCCAGGGCCAGAGACGCCTGGCACGAGGCGCTGCTGGAGCGCGGCATCCTGCCGTTCCTGCGGGACGCCCTCGCCCAGCCCGGCCCGACCACCCTGCACCGCACCGCTCCCCAGCCCCCGGCCGGCCGCATGCCCCGCCTGGGCTACGACCGGCCCGGCTTCAGCAGCCCCGACGACGGCGCAGCCTCCGGCCGTCCGAGTTTCACCAGTCCCGACTACACGAGCCCCGACTTCGGCGGCCCGGACCACCAGCCGGAATAGCCCGCGGCTCGCGCCCCCTCCCAGGGGCGCGGGCCGAACGGGTTCCCCCGTGCCGACCGAGGTGGCGCAGCGTCCCGGGAAGGCCCGGGAGCAAAGCCCGCCTCCGGGGCGTGTCAGTCCGCCAGCGGCAGGTACACCCGGTTGCCCGCGGCCGCGAACTCCTTCGACTTCTGGGCCATGCCCTCCTCGATCTCCGCCTGACTGCCGCCGTGTTCACGGCGGATGTCCTGCGAGATCTTCATGCTGCAGAACTTCGGCCCGCACATCGAGCAGAAGTGGGCCGTCTTGGCGGGCTCGGCCGGCAACGTCTCGTCGTGGAACTCCCGTGCCGTGTCCGGGTCCAGCGCGAGATTGAACTGGTCCTCCCAGCGGAACTCGAAGCGGGCGTCGGACAGCGCGTCGTCCCACTCCTGCGCACCGGGGTGGCCCTTGGCGAGATCGGCCGCGTGTGCGGCGATCTTGTAGGTTATGACGCCGGTCTTGACGTCGTCGCGGTTGGGCAGGCCCAGGTGCTCCTTGGGCGTCACGTAGCAGAGCATCGCGGTGCCCCACCAGGCGATCATCGCGGCGCCGATGCCGGAGGTGATGTGGTCGTACGCCGGCGCGATGTCCGTGGTCAGCGGGCCGAGCGTATAGAACGGAGCTTCATCGCAGATCTCCTGCTGAAGGTCGATGTTCTCCTTGATCTTGTGCATCGGGACGTGTCCCGGGCCCTCGATCATGGTCTGTACGTGAAAACGCTTGGCGATCCGGTTGAGTTCCCCGAGGGTGCGCAACTCCGCGAACTGCGCCTCGTCGTTGGCGTCGGCGATCGAGCCCGGCCGGAGACCGTCGCCCAGCGAGTACGTGACGTCGTAGGCGGCGAGGATCTCGCAGAGCTCCTCGAAGTTCTCGTACAGGAACGATTCCTTGTGGTGCGCCAGGCACCACGCGGCCATGATGGAGCCGCCGCGCGAGACGATGCCGGTCTTGCGGCGGGCGGTGAGCGGCACGTACGGCAGGCGGACACCCGCGTGGACGGTCATGTAGTCCACGCCCTGCTCGGCCTGCTCGATGACCGTGTCCTTGTAGATCTCCCAGGTCAGTTCCTCGGCCTTGCCGTCGACCTTCTCCAGCGCCTGGTAGAGCGGCACCGTGCCGATGGGGACGGGGGAGTTGCGCAGCACCCACTCGCGGGTGGTGTGGATGTTGCGGCCGGTGGAGAGGTCCATGACGGTGTCGGCGCCCCAGCGGGTCGCCCAGGTCATCTTCTCGACCTCCTCCTCGATGGAGGAAGTGACCGCGGAGTTGCCGATGTTGGCGTTGACCTTCACCAGGAACCGCTTGCCGATGATCATCGGCTCGATCTCCGGGTGGTTGACGTTGGCCGGCAGCACCGCGCGTCCCGCCGCGATCTCCTCACGGACCACTTCGGGATCGACGTTCTCCCGGAGCGCCACGAACTCCATCTCCGGCGTGATCTCGCCCCGGCGTGCGTACGCGAGCTGCGTGACCGCCTGGCCCTCACGGCCCCGGCGGGGCTGGCGCGGGCGGCCGGGGAAGACCGCGTCGAGGTTGCGCAGTCCGCCGCGCGGTGCGGTGTGCTTGATGCCGTCGTCCTCGGGCCGGACGGGACGGCCCGCGTACTCCTCGGTGTCGCCGCGGGCGATGATCCAGTTCTCCCGCAGGGGGGACAGCCCCCTGCGGACATCGGTCTCGACGAGTGGATCGGTGTACGGGCCCGACGTGTCGTACAACGTGACCGACCGCCCGTTGGTGAGATGCACCTGACGGACCGGCACGCGCAGGTCGGAGCGGGTGCCCTCGACATACGCCTTGTGCCAGCCGATGGACTTCCCGGCCTCCTGGGACGTGTCGTCCTGAACGGAGGCAGGCGTGCGTGCGTCCTTGTTGGTCATGAGACCTACTCCCTACGCCGGCATTACCCGGTAACAGGTTCGGCGGTCGACGCAGCGGCTTCCGTCTGCCGATGCTTCCCGTGAAACACGTTCCACGTGAAACATCGCTGATACGGAGGTCAGCGCCCTCTCAGCCCGGTGCTCCGAGCTCCCGCGTGTGCAAAGGTGCCTCCACGCTAGCGTCAACTCGGGCGCGGTGAACAGAGGGCCTCTGTCGTTCTTGCGATGATCGGGCGGTGACCACCATGGACCAGTACCCCTATCCGCCGCCCGAGCCACCGCACGAAGGCGGCTCCGGACAGGACGACGGACACGGCCATGACGGCCACGGAACGCGTGGTGGGTCGGTGCGGGCCCGCCCCGACGACCGGGGCGCCGTTCACCACCAGAGGCCCGCACACCCCGCCCCAGGCCCCGTTCCAGGCCATGGCCGTGACTCCGGGCATGACCCCGGGCATGACCCGGCGCACGGCCATGGTCCGGCACCCGGTCACGGCCGTACACACGGCCAGAGCCAAGGCCACAGCCACGGTCACAGTCACAACCATGGGCCGGCCGCCCCCGTCTCGAAGCACCTGCGCAAGGTCATCGCGGCCGTCCTGATCCCGTTCACCGCGGCCGTCGTGGTCGGCCTGGTGGTGCTGTGGCCCGGGGGAGCCCCGTCGCACGAGCGCACCGGTGTCGGCTTCGACCGCCAGACGCAGCAGGCCACCGTCGCCCGGGTGGTGGAGGTCAGCTGCAGTTCGGTGAACGCCTCCGGCGGCGGCGCCCCGGCCGGCGGCACCGCCGGGACCACGGGCGGCACGGCTCCGCAGGGGGCGAAGGGCACCTGCAAGAAGGCCACGGTCAGGGTCGACACCGGCAAGGACAAGGGCCGTACGTTCACCGAGGTCGTGCAGCCCGACCAGACACGGCAGTTGCACCTGGGCGAGAAGGTCGTGGTCGCCTACGAGCCCTCGGCGCCCAGGGAACTGCAGTACTCCGTGACCGACGTGAGCCGGAAGTTCCCGATGGCCCTGCTCGCGGGGATCTTCGCGCTCGCCGTCGTGGTGGTGGGCCGCCTGCGGGGCGTCATGGCGCTGGTCGCGCTCGCCGTGAGCTTTCTGGTGCTCACCCTGTTCATCCTGCCGGCGATCCTCCAGGGATCGAACCCACTGCTGGTGGCCGTCGTCGGGTCGAGCGCGATCATGCTCATCGCGCTCTACATGTGCCATGGGCTGTCGGCCCGTACGTCGGTCGCGGTGCTCGGCACGCTCGTCTCCCTCCTGCTGATCGGTTTCCTCGGCTCGGAGTTCATCGACTGGGCCGCGCTCACCGGCAACACGGACGACAGCACCGGCCTGATCCACGGCCTGTACCCGTCGATCGACATGAGCGGTCTGCTGCTGGCCGGCGTCATCATCGGATCGCTGGGCGTCCTGGACGACGTGACGGTGACCCAGACCTCGGCGGTCTGGGAGCTGCACGAGGCCAATCCGGCGATGGGCTGGCGCGGGCTGTACCGGGCGGGCATCCGGATCGGCCGGGACCACATCGCCTCGGTGGTCAACACCCTGGTCCTCGCCTACGCCGGTGCCGCGCTCCCCTTGCTGCTGCTGTTCTCGATCGCGCGGAGCAGCGTGGGCACGGTGGCCAACAGTGAGCTGGTGGCCGAGGAGATCGTGCGCACGCTGGTCGGTTCGATCGGCCTGGTCGCGTCCGTCCCGCTCACCACGGTCCTGGCCGCCGTCGTGGTGTCGGCCGACCGGCCGGGACCGGCGAAGGCGGCCCCGGGGACGGACACAGCTCCCGTGCGCACCGGCAAGGGCCACCGCCGGAAGCGGTGAGCAGCGGGGGCGCCCCCTGAAGAAGCGTTCCTGCGCAGTGTCTGGCGGTCCCGCACAGGCCCGGACGCGGCTCGGCGGACACCGCCGCGCCCCGCTCCGCCGTGGCGTTTCAGCCCGCGCTCTGCTCCTCGGCCAGGATCCGGTCCAGCGCCTCGTCGAGGTGGGCGTCGAAGTCCGCCAGCGCACCCTCCTGGCCGAGCGGGACGAGCTTGTCCGTACGGTCGAGGAAGGCCACGAGCGGCGGCGTCGAGGAGCGGAACAGGGCGTGGTCACAGCCGACCTGAAGCCGGATCAGCACCTCTCCCAGCACCTCGGAATCGGCGGGAGCGATGTGCACATCGCCCTCCCCGCACGGCCGCCCCACCCCGTCGATCAGCAGCTCCCGGCCGAAGGCCCAGGTCACGGGGGCATCACCGGGGAGGTGGAAGGTGAGCCGCACGGCATAGGGATCACAGGTCTCGTAGCGCAACTCCACCGGAATGCGGAAGGAGAGCTCCTCGGACACGAGAAAGCTCATCATGACTTCTGCCTGTACGGATTCGCGCATCGCCTACCCCGTCATATGACATCGACTGGCCGGGATTGATCCCTCGACCGTGGTCAAATCTTGCTGAAAGTACTCGGGAGATCACAAGGAGTGAGTTTTCAGATACTGATAGAGAGGGTAAGGGCCCCCAGATGTCGCCCGATCTCGCCCTGCAGCAGGCGGGCGGCGGGCAGCAGCCGCTCCGCCTGACGGGCGGGGAGGGAGAGGGCCATCGTGGCCGCCGTGGCGCCGACCGTGATCGGGATCGCCGCGCAGACCGTGCCGAGCGCGTACTCCTGGCGCTCCACCACCGGCCCCATCCGCGGCATCCTGGCCAGCCGGCGCATCAGGGCGTGGTTGTCACGCACCGTGTAGGGCGTCAGCGACCGCACCGGGTAGCGGGCCAGGTGGTCCCGGCGGGCGTCCTCGTCCAGTTGGGAGAGCAGGCACTGGCCGATCGCGTGGGCGTGCCCGGTCTCGCGGAAGTCGGCCCACTCCTCGACCGCCGGCGCCTCGCGCGAGCCGGAGACGCACATGACCTCGATCTCGCCGTCCCGGTACATCGCGTAGTACATCGGCACACCGATCGAATCCCGCCAGTGCGCGAGGGTGTCCGCCACCGTGCTGCGACGTTTCTCCTTCGCTCCGCTGCTGCCGAGCCGCTCGGCCGCGTCACCGAGGAAGAACAGCCCCTTCTCCCGGCGCAGATAGCCCTCGTGCACGAGGGTGCGCAGCAGGTGATAGGTCGTGGGCAGAGCGAGGCCGGTCTCGCGGGCGAGCTGTTTGGCGGGGGCGCCGTACTCGTGGTCCGCGACGGTCTCCAGCAGGCGCATCGCGCGCTGGACGGATCCGATGAGGGTCGCGGCGGACGAGTGCCCGGGGCCGTCGGCGGGGTGTGACGGGGCGACGGTCGCGGCGCGCGGTTGTCCCGGGACGGCCGCGCCGGGGGGCCGCTGCACCGGGGGAGCGCAGGAGCGGGACGGGGC
>NZ_JAJSZC010000041.1:0-44179 GCF_036815105.1 Streptomyces sp. IBSBF 3136 | reverse complement strand
GGTCGAGCAGGCGGGCCTGGTGGGGGGCGTCGGTGCCGGTGAGGGCGGCCAGGACGCGGCGGCGCAGGGCGCTGGGGACGGCCTGCGGTGCCTTGACGGCGGTGACCGGGTCGGCGGGTTCCCCCGCCCCCGCCGCGCGCCACTCCTCGGCCAGGGCGGCGTGCCCGGTGGCGGTGAGCAGGTCGGGGACGGTCGCGGAGGTGAGGGTCGCGTGCAGGACCAGGCCCCGGCAGGCGTCCAGGGCCTGGAGGGCCTCCTCGGGGCGGTCGTCCTTCAGGCACCAGCCGGCCACCTCGAGCGCGGCGCCGGTGGCCTGGGCCGCGGCGACCGTCGCGTGGTCGGTACCGGACTGCAGCAGCGCCGCCCAGGCGTGCCCGCGCAGCGACTTCAGGCCGAGGGAGCGGGCGCTGGACCGGTCGCGGCGGTGCAGGTCGTCGCGGGTGCGGTGGGCGCGGGCGAGGGCGAGGCCGGTGTCGGCGTACAGCCGGTGCTCGGGGCCGCCGGTCTCCTCGAAGGCGCCCTCCAGCAGGGCGATGCCCTTGGCCAGCCGCTCCCGGCGGCGCACCCGGTCGATCTCCAGCTCGGACAGCGCGCAGTGGGCGATGCCGAGGCCGTTGGCGTAGCGCAGGCGGCTGTCGCTGCCCGGCTCGCACAGCTCGTGGGCCTCACGGAGCAGCCCGATGGCGGCGACGATGCCCGGCCCGTCCTGCTGGGTGACGGCGCGCACGAAGCGGGTCATGCCGGTGTCGCCGAGCACCCAGGCCCGGTGGTCGCGGGGCAGCCGGCGCGCCTGGCGGCGCAGTTCGGCGGGGCCGGGGCGGGCCGCGAGCATGGGCAGCGGCGGGACGCCGAGGTGCTGGGCCAGGTTGTCACGGCCGGCCCGGGCGTTCTCCAGGAGGGTGAGGATCTCGATGCGGGTGGGGTCCTCGTCGCTGAGCGCGGCGTGGCCGTCGGTGAGCAGGGCGATGTGCCGGTCGGCGGCGGCGAGGTCGCCGCGCCGGACGGCGGCGTGCGCCTCGAACCCGGCCTGCTGGAGGTCCATCAGCCGGCGCACGTGCCCGGGCAGGGCGGGGTCGGTGCGCAGCCGCCGCCAGGTCGCGGCGCCGGCCTCCATGTCGTCGTCGGCGCCGCCGGTCTGGCCGCGCTGGCTCTGGGCCACGAACCGGGCGAGGGTGAGGCCGTAGGCGTGTTCGTCGCCGCCGAGGCCGCCGCCCGCCTCCGCGAGGTCGAAGTCGGCGAGCACCTGGTCGAGGCCGGCGCCGGAACCGGCGCTCATCTCCTCGTGCAGGCGGGCGACGCCGGTGACGGCGTGCGCCCTGCCCCGCCAGGCCGGGTCGTGTTCCGCGCGCCGGAGCACCGCCTCGGTCAGTTCCCGGCGGTGCGCGGCGGTGATGTAGGTGCCCTCCGGATCGACGACGGTGAGGTTGCACAGCATCAGGGCGGCGAGTTCGGCCCGGCCCGGTGTGTCCGGGTCGAGGGAACGCAGCTGGGCGAGGGCCTGCTCGAAGCCCTGGATGCGGCGGTGCTGTCCGGCCACGTCCCGGGTCATGCCGCGCAGGAACTCCTCCTCGCCGAAGTCGACGAAGGCCCGGCCCTCGCGGAAGTCGTCCAGGAGGGTGGCGACGGACTCGCGCAGCAGGTCGGTGTCGAGTCCTTCCGGGCGCCCGTCGGTCTGGGGCAGGACGCCGTGGTCGGCGAGGGTGAAGCGGGCCCAGCCCTCCAGCATGCGGGCGGTCTGGGCGAGGTCGTGGACGTCGTGTTCGGCCTCCAGGACCAGGGTGGCCGCGCGCAGCACGTCCTGCGCGCGGGCGGGGTCGGGGTCGTCGTGGTGGCGGGCCTGCTGGAAGAGGGCGAGGAAGAGCGCGGCGGCGGTGACGTCGCCGTCGCGGGCCGGCTCCCACTGGTCGACGGCCCGGCGCACCAGGGCGATGCCGCGGTCGCGGCCCCCGGCGTCGTCGCGGGCCGCGGCCCGCTCGTACAGCAGCCGCCCGAACAGGTCGAGGTACTGAGGCAGCATCCGGTCCTCGGCGCCGGGCCGCTCCAGCAGCCGGCGCAGTTCGGTCTCGGCGGCGAGGCTCTGGCCGAGGTCCTTCCAGGTGGACCAGATCATGGCGCGTACGAAGAGGGCGTTGACCTCGGCCTCGAAGGCCCATTCGGGCTCGGGGCCGCCCGCCCGGCGGGTCTCGGTCAGGGCGGTGTCGAAGGCGTCGAGGGCGGATTCGAGGCGGGCGCGGTCGGCCCGGACGCGGCCGTGCACGAGGTCGGCGAGGCCCAGGCCGTAGCGCAGCAGGGGGAGGTCGGCGGGCGGGGCGGTGCCGAGCAGGGTGCGGTAGTGGCCCGCCGCCTCGGCGGCGGCGTCGGCGTCGGCGAGGTTCAGTGCGCGGTGCAGGTGCAGGTGGGCCGCCCCGGTCCGCAGCACCGTCTCCTCCTCGCCGCCCGGCTCGGTGTGCGCGAGCGCGTCGGTGTGCCGGTGCAGGGCCTCCTCCAGCAGCGGCGCGGAGTCCGGTTCGGCGAGGGCGCGCAGCTTGGCGCACAGGGCGAGCATGTAGCGCCCCCACGCCCGTTCCCAGGCGGAGCCGGGGTCGTCGGGGGGCAGGGCGGCCACGCCGTCGGACAGCAACCGCCAGGATTCCTCGACGAGTTGGCGGTCACCGCCGTCGGTGCCGCCGTCGTTCTCGTACTGCACGCCGCGCAAGTGCCCGAACCGGATCCGCCAGGACGCCCACCGCGGGCCCTGGCCGGGCGTGCGGAAGGCGTGCTCGAACGCCTCGGCGGCGAGGTCGAGTTCCTCGTCGCGGCCCGGGTCGTCGCGGAGCAGGTACAGCCGGTGGCTCAGCTCACCGGCGTACCCGCACAGGCCGGGCGCCTCCGGGTCGTCGGCGGACAGTCCCGCCAACCGGTCGTAGACGGCGTCCCGTTCGGCGGTGAGGTCGCCGAACGGGTCGGCCGGCTGGGCGGAGTGGTCCGGGTAGGAGGTCACCCGCCCATATTGCCTACACGAACACGCTCACCGCGCCCGCCATCGCGAACCCCGCCACGGAGAGCACGGACTCCAGGACGGTCCAGGTGCGCAGGGTGTCGCGTTCGCTGATGCCGAAGTACTTCGCCACCATCCAGAAGCCGCCGTCGTTGACGTGCGAGGCGAAGATGGAACCGGCCGAGATGGCCATGATGACGAGGGCCGTGAAGGCCTGGGAGTGGTGGCCCTCCGTCAGCAGCGGGGCGACGATGCCCGCCGTCGTGACGATGGCGACCGTCGCCGAGCCCTGGGCGACGCGCAGCACGAGCGAGATCAGGTACGCCAGCACGATCACCGGCAGGCCGACGCCGTCGAAGGTGTCGGACAGGGCCTGGGCGACCCCGCTGGCCTTCAGGACGGCGCCGAAGACCCCGCCCGCGCCGACCACCAGCAGGATGTTGCCGACCGGCTTGAGGGACGAGGTCGACACCGCCTCCAGGGACTTGCGGGACCAGCCGCGTCGGATGCCGAGCAGGTAGTAGGCGAGCAGCAGGGCGATGGTGAGCGCCACGAAGGGGTGGCCGAAGAACTCCAGGACCGAGCGGCCCGGAGAGGGGTCGAGGGCGATGGAGGAGAAGGTGGCGGCGAGGATCAGGACCAGGGGTGTGCCGATGATGGCGAGGACCGTGCCGAGCGGCACCGGCGTCTCCCGCGGCTGAACGCCCTGGGCCCGCTGTTCGGCGACGATGGCCCGCCTGGCCTCCTCGGCCGCCTCGACCATGTCCTGCGGTACGGCGACGAAGATCCGCCTCCCGATCCAGGCGGAGTACGCCCACGCGGCCAGGACGGCCGGGATTCCGCAGACGACACCCATGAGGATGACCCAGCCGAGCTGGACGTGCAGCAGTCCGGCGGCGGCGACCGGGCCGGGGTGTGGCGGCAGGAAGGCGTGGGTCATGGACAGGCCCGCGAGGAGGGGCAGGCAGTAGAGCAGGATCGACCTGCCGCCGCGCTTGGCGGCCGCGTACACGAGCGGCGCGAGCACGAAGATGCCGACGTCGAAGAAGACCGGGATGCCGAAGATCAGACCGGTCAGGCCCATGGCGAGGGGGGCGCGCCGCTCGCCGAAGAGGCCCAGCAGGCGGGAGGCCAGCACCTCGGCGCCGCCGCTGACCTCGAGGATCGCGCCGAGCATGGTGCCCAGGCCGATGATGATCGCGACGTGGCCGAGGATGCCGCCCATGCCGGACTCGACGGTGGAGACCGCGTCGGAGCGCTGGACGGTGCCGAAGAGTTCGGTGACCGAGAGGCCGGCCAGCAGGCCGACGGCTATGGAGACGGCGAGGAGGGCGACGAACGGCTGCAGCCGGACCTTGATGATCAGGAAGAGCAGCAGGGCTATGCCCACGGCGGCGACCGTGAGGAGTCCGGCGGTGCCGTCGACGAGGAGGAGCAGTCCTCCGGTGTGGGGTGGGGCGGCGGGGGCGGTTGCGGCGAGCGGAACGGGCATGCGGGGGTCCTCTGGGTAAGTGCATCGTGCTTTCGGGCAGGGGAGAGCGCGGCACGGCACCCGAAGGGGGTGCCGTGCCGTGCGGGACATGCGGGACATGCGGGAACTGCGTGATCGGCGGGATCGGCGTGATCGGGGGGGACTCGCGCCCGGAGGAGTTCCGTCAGCTCAGGACGGCGAGGGCGTCGATCTCGATCAGGAGGCCGGCCGGGAGACCGACGTAGACCGTGGTCCGGGCCGCGGGCGGCTGGGTGAGGTTCTGCTCGCCGAAGTACGCGTTGTAGATCTCGTTCATCTCCGGGAAGTGGTCCACGTCCGTCAGATAGACGCGGATCATCATGACGTCGTCCCAGCTCGCGCCGCCCTCTTCCAGGATCGCCTTGACGTTGGCGAGGGTCTGCAGGGTCTGCTCGCGCAGGGTGGGACCGGCCGGCGTGGGGGGCTTGCCCTCCTCGGCGGGCAGGAAGCCGACCTGGCCGGCGACCTGGAGGATGTTGCCCTTCCTCACGCCGTGCGAGAACCGCGCGGGCGGGGTGGTGTGGGTCTTCGGGGTGAGCGCGATCTTGTCGGTCATCGGGTCTCCTTCGTGGATAGCCGGGCCTTCAGGCCGGGGAGGAAACGAAGCTCCCGCGTAGGGGGGCAGGGAAAGACGAATCGCCGCCAGGGCGATGCGGCGTCTATGGCCACCGGCTGACACCCGCCGTTCACACGGAAACTGATAGAGTGTGAGCTATGGCGCAGCAGGTCAAGCGGGCGTTCAAGTACCGCTTCTACCCCACGGACGAGCAGGCAGCAGAGCTGTCGCGCACGTTCGGCTGCGTCCGTCTCGTGTACAACAAGGCGTTGGAGGAGCGCACGCGCGCGTGGTACGGCGAGCAGCGCCGCCTGTCCTACGTGCAGTCGTCGGCGGCGCTGACGGAGTGGAAGAAGACCGGGGAACTGGCCTTCCTGGCGGAGGTGTCCTCCGTCCCTCTTCAGCAGGCGCTGCGCCACCTTCAGACCGCGTTCGCCAACTTCTTCGCCAAGCGAGCGAAGTACCCGCGCTACAAGAGCCGGAAGAAGTCCCGAGCGTCGGCCGAGTACACCCGCAGCGCGTTCACGTGGCGTGAGGGGAAACTGACGCTGGCGAAGATGGTGCAGCCGCTGGACATCCGCTGGTCGCGTCCGCTGCCCGAGGGTGTGGAGCCGACTACCGTGACCGTGTCCCGCGACGCGGCCGGGCGTTGGTTCGTGTCCCTGCTGTGCGAGGACACCATCACCCCGGCCCCCGCCACCACGGCGGCTGTGGGCATCGACGCCGGGATCACTTCCCTGGTGACGCTGTCCACCGGGGAGAAGATCACCAACCCGAAGCACGAACGCCGCGACCGCGCCCGCCTCGCCCGCGCACAGCGCGAGCTGTCGCGGAAGGCGAAGGGCTCGGCCAACCGCGAGAAGGCCCGACATAAGGTCGCTCGCATCCACGCGCGGATCGCCGACCGGCGCCGCGACTTCCTGCACAAGCTGTCCACTCGGCTCGTCCGTGAGAACCAAACGGTCGTGATCGAGGACCTCACCGTCCGCAACCTGCTGAAGAACCACTCGCTCGCGCGAGCCATCTCGGATGCGTCGTGGACCGAACTTCGCTCCATGCTGGAGTACAAGTGCGCCTGGTACGGGCGCGAACTCGTCGTGATCGACCGCTGGTTCCCGTCCAGCAAGCTGTGCGGGGTCTGCGGCACGGTCCGCGAGAAGCTGCCGCTGAACGTCCGCGAGTGGACGTGTGCCTGCGGCGCCGTGCATGACCGCGACGTGAACGCGGCACGCAACACCCTGGCCGCCGGGCTGGCGGCGTCTGCCTGTGGAGACGGTGTAAGACCTCAACGGGAGTCCTCCCGGACGGGGCGGTCGTCGACGAAGCAGGAACCCCAGCGGGCGACCGCTGGAATCCCCCGCCTTTAGGCGGAGGAGGAAGTCAAACGGTGCGGTCCTTCACTGGGGTTCTTCCGGAGTACTCGCCGCTGATCGCGTCCGCCGTACGGCGCACCTGCGGGAGGAGGGAGAGGAGTTCCTCGGCGGTGACGACGACGTTCGGCGCGGAGACCGACATCGCGGCGACCACCCGGCCGTCGGCGCCCCGGACGGGGGCCGCGACACAGTTGATGGACTCCTCGTGGCCACCGAGGTCGGTGGCCCAGCCCTGTTCGCGCACCTGCTCCAACTCCCGCAGGAACGCGGCGGCGTTGGGGGTGGAACGGGACGTGTAGAGGGGATAGTCGAGCTTCTCCGCGAGAGCGCGGCGCTCGGTTTCGGGCAGGTCGGCCAGGAGCAGCTTGGCGACCGCGGCGACGGTGATGGCGACGGGCTTGCCGATGCGCGAGTACATGCGGACCGGGTAGCGGCTGTCGACCTTGTCGATGTAGAGGACCTCGTTCTCCTCGTGGACCGCGAGATGCACGGTGTGGCCGCACTGCTCGTTGAGGCGGACGAGGTGGGGGTGGGCGATCTCGCGGATGTCGAGGTTCTCCATCGCCTCCTGGGCGAGCGCGAAGAGGCGGGCGCCGAGGCGGTAGCGCTGGTCGGACTGGCGGTAGACCAGGCCGTGCTCGTGCAGGGTGCGCAGGAGGCGCAGGGCCGTGGACTTGTGGACGCCGAGCCGGTCGGCGACCTGTCCGAGGTCCGCGGGGCCCTCGGCGAGCAGCGGCAGGATGCTCAGGGCGCGGTCGACGGTCTGACTCATGGGGTGTTCGCCTCCTCCGGGGCCCGTTCGGCGTGGGTCCAGCCGGGGCCGAGTCGAAGTCTCCCCCATGCCCCGTCGTCCAGGGCGGCCAGCCGGTCGGCGTGGCTCCGGGCGGGCGGGGCGGCGAGGTCGCCGGGGACGGTGAGGGTGGCGGCCGCCACGAGGTGGCCGTGCCGGAGCCGTTCCCGCAGCGGCAGCCCGCGCAGGGTGCCGGAGAGGAAGCCGGCGGCGAAGGCGTCGCCCGCGCCGACGGTGGCCACGACGTCCACGGCCGGGGCGGGCTGGAAGACGGGCCGGGTGCCGTCCGGGTCGCCGTCCCCCCGCGCGAACACGGTCGCGCCCCCGCTCCCCTGTTTCACCACCAGCAGGCGCGGCTCGGGCAGCGCCGCCCGGATCGCCTCGGGTCCGCCGCCGGTCCCCCACGCCTGTGCGGCCTCGTCCTCGCCGACGAACACCAGGTCGGCGCGCCGGGCGAGGCCGAGCAGCACCCGGGCCGCGGCGGGGTCGGGCCACAGCCCGGGGCGGTGGTTGACGTCGAAGGAGACCAGGGGGCGCCCGGCGGCGGGCGCCGTGAGGACGCGCAGCAGTTCCAGGCAGTCCCCGGACAGCGCGGCGGTGATGCCGGACAGGTGCAGTACGCGCCCGGCGCGCGTCGCGGCCAGGTCGACGTCGGCGGGGCTCATCGCGGAGGCCGCCGAGCCCGCCCGGTAGTACGCCACCTCGTGGTCGTCCGTGTCCCGGTCCCCGGCGGTGCGGAAGTACACGCCGGTCGGCCGCTCGGGGTCCCGTCGTACCCGCGAGACGTCGACCCCGTACCGCCCGACCGCCTCCACCAGGTGCTGCCCGAACCCGTCGGCGCCGACCCGGCTCACCCACCGCGCCGAGTGGCCGTAGGCGCTCAGCGCGCAGGCCACGTTGGACTCCGCTCCCCCGATGCCCCGGTCGAAGGAGGGGACGTCGGCGAGGCGGCCGGGGCGGGTGGGCCGGAAGGTGACCATGGACTCGCCGAGCGCGACGACGTCCACGACGTCGGGTGCGGCGCTGAGGTGGCCGTCGGCGGTCACGATGGGAGAGGCTCCTCGTCGGTCGTCGGTCGTCGGGTGGCGGGCGTCGGTTCGGTCGTCGGGTGGCGGGCGTCGGTCGCCCGGTGGCGGCGGGAATCGTTGACCCCGTGTCGGCCGAGATGTTAGACAGCAGTGAGCGACATACGCAACGGACGTTGCATATAACGCAACGCACCAGATCAGGAGGCTTGGATGGCCCGCGACATCGGCACCGAAGCGCTCGCCCACCTCGCCGAGGACCGGGTCGACCACCGCTTCAAGGGCCTTCCGCCGGATGCCGTGGGTCTGACCGTCGCCGAGCTGGCCGGCCAGCGCCGCAACCTCTTCACCGACGGCTTCACCACCCCCGTGCTCGCCCTGTCCGCCGAGCGCCTGGAGCACAACCTGGCGCTCATGGAGACGTACACGGACCGGCACGGCCTGGCCTTCGCCCCGCACGGCAAGACGTCGATGGCCCCGCAGCTCTTCCGGCGGCAGATCGAGCACGGCGCCTGGGGCATCACGCTCGCGGTGCCGCACCAGGTGTGGGTGGCGCGGGCGTTCGGGATCGAGCGGATCTTCCTGGCCAACGAACTGGTCGACCCGGCCGCCCTGCGCCGGATCGCCGAGGACCTGGCGGCCGACCCGGACTTCCGCTTCGTCTGCTATGTCGACTCCGTGCGCGGGGTCGAGCTGATGGACGCGGCGCTGCGCGGCTCCGCCCGGCCGGTGGACGTCGTGGTGGAGCTGGCCGCGGGCGAGGGCGCCCGCACCGGCGTGCGCACGGAGGCGCAGTGCGCGGCCGTCGCCGACGCGGTGGCCGCCGCGGCGACGCTGCGGCTGGTCGGCGTCGCGGGGTACGAGGGCGAGGTGCCGCGGGCGGACCACCAGCGGGTGACGGCCTACCTGCGGCGGCTGACGGCGCTCGCCGCCGAGCTGGACAAGGGCGGACACTTCGCCGACACGGACGAGATCGTGGTGAGCGCGGGCGGCAGCGCCTGGTTCGACGCCGTCGCCGAGGTCTTCGCGGAGCTGCCCGCGCTCTCCCTGCCGGTCCTGAGGCTGCTGCGGTCGGGCGCGTACGTCTCGCACGACGACGGGCACTACCGCAGGCTCACCCCCTTCGCCCGGGTCCCCGAGGAGGGCGCCCTGGAACCGGCCTTCCGGCTGTGGGCGCAGGTCGTCTCCCGCCCCTCCGCCGAGCAGGCCTTCGCCAACGCGGGCAAGCGGGACGCGGCCCACGACCTGGACCTGCCCGACGCCCAGGTGATCCGCCGGGGCGGCACCGAGCGGCCGGCCGCCGGGGTGACCGTGACCGGCCTGTCCGACCAGCACGCCTGGCTGCGCACCGAGCCGGAGGCGGACCTGGAGGTGGGCGACTGGGTCGGCTTCGGCCTCTCGCACCCCTGCACGTCCTTCGACAAGTGGCAGCTGATCCCGGTGGCCGAGGCGGACGGAACGGTCGTCGACTACATCCGCACGTTCTTCTAGCCCGTACGTCCATCGAGCCCGTTCGTCCAGCCCGTTGGTCCAGCCCGTTCGTTCGTCCAGCCCGTTCGCACTTCGAGGGAGTGTCATGGAGGACCTGGTCATCCGGGACGCCGACGTCGTCGACGGCAGTGGCGCCGACTCCTACCGCGCCGACGTGGTGGTCGACGACGGCCGGATCGTCGCCATCGTCAAGGAGGCCGCGGCGGCCGGCTGCCAGCGGCCCGGCGCGCGGCGGGAGCTGGACGCGGAGGGGCTGGTCCTCTCCCCCGGCTTCATCGACATGCACGCCCACTCCGACCTCGCCCTGCTGCGCGACCCCGACCACAGCGCGAAGGCCGCGCAGGGGGTCACGCTGGAGGTGCTCGGTCAGGACGGGCTGTCGTACGCCCCGGTGGACGACCGCACGCTGGAGGAGGTCCGCCGGGCGATCACCGGCTGGAACGGGTACGGCGAGGAAGTCGACTTCGACTGGCGGTCGGTGGGCGAGTACCTGGACCGGCTCGACCGCGGGATCGCCGTGAACGCCGCCTACCTCGTCCCGCAGGGCACGGTCCGCGCCCTCGTGGTCGGCTGGGAGGACCGCGAGGCCACCCCGGCGGAGCTGGACCGGATGCGGCGCCTGGTGGCGGAGGGCCTGGAGCAGGGCGCGGTCGGCCTGTCCTCCGGGCTCACCTACACGCCCGGCATGTACGCCGGGGACGCCGAACTGACCGAGCTGTGCCGGGTGGTGGCGCGTTACGGCGGCTACTACTGCCCGCACCACCGCTCCTACGGCGCCGGCGCCCTTCAGGCCTACGCCGAGATGCTGGCGCTGACCCGGGAGGCGGGCTGCCCGCTGCACCTGGCCCACGCGACGATGAACTTCGGCGTGAACCGGGGCCGGGCACCCGAGTTGCTGGCCCTGCTCGACGAGGCGCTGGACGCGGGCGCGGACGTCACCCTGGACAGCTATCCCTACACCCCCGGCTGCACCACGCTGGCCGCGCTGCTGCCGAGCTGGGCGAGCGAGGGCGGCCCGGAGGAGGTCCTGGCCCGGCTCACCGACCCGGCGACGTCCGAGCGGATCCGGCACGACCTGGAGGCGACCGGCTCGGACGGCTGCCACGGCGTGCCCGTGGAGTGGGAGACGGTCGAGATCTCCGGGGTGGCCGACCCGGCGCTCGCGGACCATGTCGGCCGCACCGTGCGGGAGTCGGCGGAGCTGCGCGGCGAGAGTCCCTGGGCGACCGCGCGCCGGCTGCTCGTCGCGGACCGGCTCGGCACCACGATCCTCCAGCACGTCGGGCACGAGGAGAACGTCCGCGCCATCATGCGGCACCGCGCCCACACCGGCGGTTCGGACGGCATCCTGCGGGGCGCCAAGCCCCACCCGAGGGCCTACGGCACCTTCCCGCGCTATCTCGGGCACTACGTGCGCGAGCTGGGGGTGCTGACGCTGGAGGAGTGCGTCGCGCACCTCACCGGGCGCCCGGCGGCCCGGCTGCGGCTGCCGGACCGCGGGCTGGTGCGCGAGGGCCACCGGGCCGACCTGGTGCTCTTCGACCCCCGGACGGTGGGGCCCGGCGCCACCTTCGCCGAGCCCCGGACGCTGCCGACCGGGATCCCGTACGTCCTGGTCGACGGCCGCTTCGTCATCGAGGACGGCCGCCGCACGGACGTGCTCGCGGGCCGGGCGGTCCGCCGGACACCGGTGTGACCGCCCGGACCGGCGCTACGGCTTGGGCAGGGCGCAGCCGGACGCGCTCAGGTCGAGCTTGTTGCCGGTGGTGAAGCACGCCGGGATGAGGTAGGTCTCCTCGGCGTAGTTGATGCCCTGACGGACGGTCACGTTGCCGTTGGCGTCGACCTCGCAGGGGTTGTTCTCGGTGCAGCGCTCGCCGTCCTCGTTGCCCGTGTTGTTGACGGCGACCACCTTGCCGGTGGTCGTGTCGATCACGGGCGATCCCGAGGTGCCTCCGATGGTGTTGCAGGCGGAGGTGTAGCGGACCGAGTCCTTCCAGGTCCAGTCGCCCTCCTTCAGCCGGTACACGAACCCGTCGATGTTGCAGCTGTAGGTGCGCTTCCAGTAGCCGGAGACGACCTTGATGGCGGTGCCGGCGGTCGGGTGCGTGTCCTGCACGGTGAGCGGGCTGATCCCGTAGGTGCTCCTGATCGCCGCGTAGGTGGTGGTGGTGCGGTAGATCGTGACGTCCGTGTCCGTCATGGTCGAGTAGACGACCTGGTTGGCGCGGAGCGTGCCGACCCGGCTGCCGGAGGCGTTCAGCAGTCCGAAGCTGCGGCTGGAGGACTGGCCGGTGATGACCTGGCCGGGTGCCGGGAAGCCGGTCTCCAGGCAGTGACCGTTGGTCAGCACCAGCGCCGGGTCGGTGTCCGCCGAGTTCGGGAAGCGGATGACCGAGCCGGAGCAGTTGCTGAGCGAGACGGTCCCGGCGAAGTTGACGGTCACCGCCGCGGCCGCCTTGGCCTGGGGTGCGGCGACCGCGGGGGCCGCACCGACCCCGGCGATCGCCAGGGAGGAGAGTGCGGCCAGGAGAGGCTTGTTCATGTGGGGGTCCCCTCTGCAGACGTGAGCGACCGGAGATCTTCCGGCCGCCCGCTGTCTTGTCATGAGCATTCTCACGAGAGGGGCATGCCTGGGCAAGGAGGCGTCGGTGAGAGGTTTTCCCGACGGAGTGTCAGCGCTGGTCGCCCGCGGGCTTCCGGCCGCCGCCGTGACCGTGGCCCGGGCGCCCGGGGGTCCAGGTGGCCGTCGGCGTGCCGCTGAGCGTCGGTCCGGGCGCGGCGGACGTCGGGGCGGACGACGATCCGGACGGCGTGGCGGGCGGCGTGGTGGCCGCGCGCGTCGACCCGCCGGCCGTCGAGGCCGGCGCCGGGACGGCCGGGCTCGCCGGCGTGCCGGGCGGCGAGGAGACGACGCCGGGCGCGCCGGTGGTGGCCGTGACGGTCGGCGAGCCGCTCTCGGTCCCCGCGGACGCGGCATCCGGCGACACCCGGCCCCCGCTCGCCGGGTGCTGCCGGCCGCCCGGGGAGGAGGAACCGGTCAGCGCGGCGATCACCGCGACGGCACCGGCCGTGCCGAGTACTCCGGCGACGACGGCGACCCGCCGGCGCCCGCCCCGCTTGCGCCGCCGCCGGGCGTCGGCACGGCCCGGCCTCCCGGCGGGCTCGCGCGGCGCCGGGGGCACCGGGACGGGGGCGGACTCGGCCCCCGGCAGGGGTATCTGCACCGGCGGCAGCTCGCGGGTCTCGTCGTAGGCGTTCTGCCAGCCGTGGGCGGTGGCCGGATCGGCGTACTCGTCGTACGACGGGGCCGGCGCGTTCCGGGGGTGGTACACGTTCGGCGTGCCCCCCGGTTCGCCACCCGCTCCGTGTGCTCCGGACGCCCCCGCCCCTTGGTCGCGTTCGGTGGACATGGGCGCGAATTGTAGAGACGGGAGGGACTCCTGAGACAGCTACCGGCGATAACGGTGCAAAACTCCGTGTCTCACGTGGCGGATAACACGACCCGTGAGGCGTTACCGGGCCGTAAGCTCACGGGCATGCAGGTGATCCAGTCGACGAAGCTCGCCAACGTCTGTTACGAGATCCGGGGCCCGGTCCTCGAGGAGGCGATGCGGCTGGAGGCGGCCGGTCACCGCATCCTGAAGCTGAACACCGGCAACCCCGCCGCCTTCGGCTTCGAGTGCCCGCCGGAGATCCTGGAGGACATCCTCCGCAACGTCTCCACGGCGCACGGCTACGGCGACGCCAAGGGCCTGCTGGCCGCCCGCCGCGCGGTCGTCATGCACAACCAGACCCTCGGCATCGAGACGGACGTCGAGCACGTCTTCATCGGCAACGGCGTCTCCGAGCTGATCGTGATGGCGATGCAGGGCCTGCTGGACGACGGCGACGAGGTGCTCGTACCGGCTCCGGACTACCCGCTGTGGACCGCCGCCGTCTCCCTCTCCGGAGGCACCGCCGTCCACTACCGCTGCGACGAGCAGTCCGACTGGATGCCCGACCTCGCCGACGTGGAACGCAAGGTCACCGACCGCACCAAGGCGATCGTGATCATCAACCCGAACAACCCCACGGGCGCGGTCTACGACGAGGCGGTGCTCAAGGGCCTGACCGACATCGCCCGCCGGCACAACCTGCTGGTCTGCTCCGACGAGATCTACGACAAGATCCTCTACGACGGCGCCACGCACACCCCGACCGCCAAGATCGCCCCCGACCTGCTGACCCTCACCTTCAACGGCATGTCCAAGGCCTACCGGGTGGCCGGCTACCGCGTGGGCTGGATGTCGATCTCCGGCCCGCGGGCGCACGCCGACTCCTACATCGAGGGCCTGACGATCCTGGCCAACATGCGGCTGTGCGCCAACATGCCGGGCCAGCACGGCGTGGTCGCCGCGCTCAGCGGCCGCCAGACGATCAACGACCTGGTGCTGCCGGGCGGCCGGCTGCGGGAGCAGATGGACGTCGCCTACGAGCTGCTCACCCAGATCCCGGGCGTCAGCTGCGTGCGGCCCAAGGGCGCGCTGTACCTCTTCCCGCGGCTCGACCCCCAGGTCTTCAAGATCAGGGACGACCGGCAGATGGTCCTGGACCTGCTGCGCCAGGAGAAGATCATGGTCGTCCAGGGCACCGGCTTCAACTGGCCCGAGCCTGACCACTTCCGGGTGGTGACCCTCCCCAACGCGGGGGACCTCAGGGACGCGGTCGGCCGGATCGCGAACTTCCTGGACGGGTACGGCCAGCCGTAGCGCAGCGGGGCCACCGGACCGCGTTCCGTGACACGACTCAACTTTAGACGAATTCCAAGCTAGGATGGTTTCCTGTCAGCGCACAGGAGGCCGTCCCATGTACGAACCGATCCGCACCCAGTCGGTCCACAGCACGCCGGCCGGCCCGCCGTCCGACTTCCCGCACCGCTCGCGCGAGGAGGAGCTGGACATCCAGCTCGCCGGGCACCTCGCCGCGCTGCTCGCCGTCACCGACGACCTGCGTGCCCTGACCCCGTCGGCCGACCTG
Source organism: Streptomyces sp. IBSBF 3136 (assembly GCF_036815105.1). Classification (NCBI taxonomy): domain Bacteria; kingdom Bacillati; phylum Actinomycetota; class Actinomycetes; order Kitasatosporales; family Streptomycetaceae; genus Streptomyces; species Streptomyces sp. IBSBF 3136. The sequence continues at coordinate 29,438 of NZ_JAJSZC010000041.1, read as the reverse complement.
GACACCGCCGCCGAGCGGCTCGCCCGCGAGGTCTGCCGACTGCGGGGCGGGCGGGCGCCGTTGCGCGCGGCGCCGGGCGCCTCCGGTGACCCCGCCGGCCTGCACCGGCGCGCGCACGCCCTGGCCGGCCGCGCGCTCGTGGTCGCCGCCTCCCGGGCCGACACCGCGGCGGCGATCCTCGCCGCCGAGCGGATGGACGCGCACACCGCCGCCCTGGCCGGCTCCAAGGAGCTGAGCACGACCCGCTGACCCGCCCGGGTCCCCCTGAACGGCCCCGGTCCGCGCGCACCCGCAGCGACGTGCGGACCGGGCGCCACACACCGTGTGGACCGCCGGCCGGACTCCCCGCGCGCGGCGGCGGCAGACCCCGTACGGCACAGATCGAAGGCCCCGCACGCCGTTGTGCGGGGCCTTCGGGGTGTCACCACGGCCGGCCGTGACGATCGCTGGTCAGGGCATCCCAACCGGCCGTGGAGTCCGTGCGGCGGGATCAGCCCAGGCGCTGCACCAGCGCGCGGTACTGGTCCCACAGCTCCTTCGGGGTGTGGTCACCGAAGGTGTTGAGGTGCTCGGGGACCAGGGCGGCCTCCTCGCGCCAGACCTCCTTGTCCACCGTGAGCAGGAAGTCCAGGTCGGACGCGGACAGTTCGAGACCGTCGGTGTCCAGGGACTCCTTGGTCGGCAGGACACCGATGGGGGTCTCGACGCCCTCGGCCTTGCCGTCGAGGCGCTCCACGATCCACTTCAGGACCCGGCTGTTCTCGCCGAAGCCCGGCCAGACGAACTTGCCCTCGTCGTTCTTGCGGAACCAGTTGACGTAGTAGATCTTCGGCAGCTTGGACTGGTCCTTGTCCTTGGCCACGTCGACCCAGTGGGCCATGTAGTCGCCCATGTTGTAGCCGCAGAAGGGCAGCATCGCGAACGGGTCGCGGCGCAGCTCGCCGACCTTGCCCTCGGCGGCGGCGGTCTTCTCGGAGGCCACGTTGGCGCCGAGGAAGACGCCGTGGTTCCAGTCGAAGGACTCGGTCACCAGCGGCACGGCGCTGGCGCGGCGACCGCCGAAGAGGATCGCCGAGATCGGCACGCCCTTGGGGTCCTCCCACTCCGGCGCGATGATCGGGCACTGGGAGGCGGGGGTGGTGAAGCGGGCGTTGGGGTGCGCGGCGGGCTCGGCCGAGTCCGGGGTCCAGTCGCGGCCCTTCCAGTCCGTCAGGTGGGCCGGGGTCTCCTCCGTCATGCCCTCCCACCACACGTCGCCGTCGTCGGTGAGGGCGACGTTGGTGAAGACGGAGTTGCCCCACAGGGTCTTCATCGCGTTGGCGTTGGTGTGCTCACCGGTGCCGGGCGCGACGCCGAAGAAGCCGGCCTCGGGGTTGATCGCGTACAGCCGGCCGTCCTCGCCGAACCGCATCCAGGCGATGTCGTCGCCGATGGTCTCCACGGTCCAGCCCGAGATCGTGGGCTCCAGCATGGCGAGGTTGGTCTTGCCGCAGGCGCTCGGGAAGGCCGCGGCGACGTACTTGGACTCGCCGTGCGGCGGGGTGAGCTTGAGGATCAGCATGTGCTCGGCGAGCCAGCCCTCGTCGCGGGCCATCACGGAGGCGATGCGCAGGGCGTAGCACTTCTTGCCGAGCAGGGCGTTGCCGCCGTAGCCGGAGCCGAAGGACCAGATCTCGCGGTCCTCGGGGAAGTGCGAGATGTACTTGGTGGAGTTGCACGGCCACGGGACGTCCTGCTCGCCCGGCTCCAGCGGGGCGCCGAGGGTGTGGACGGCCTTGACGAAGAAGCCCTCGTCGCCCAGCTCGTCCAGGACGGCCTGGCCCATGCGCGTCATCGTGCGCATGGAGACGGCGACGTAGGCGGAGTCGGTGATCTCCACGCCGATCGCGGACAGCGGGGAGCCGAGCGGGCCCATGCAGAAGGGCACGACGTACATCGTGCGACCCCGCATCGAACCCCGGAACAGGCCCTTGTCACCGGAGAAGATCTCCCGCATCTCGGCGGGGGCCTTCCAGTGGTTGGTCGGGCCGGCGTCCGCCTCCTTCTCGGAGCAGATGAAGGTCCGGTCCTCGACGCGGGCGACGTCGGTCGGGTCGGAGGCGGCGTAGTAGGAGTGCGGGCGCTTGATCGGGTCCAGCTTCTTGAAGGTCCCCTTGGCCACGAGCTCGTCGCACAGCCGCTCGTACTCGGCCTCGGATCCGTCACACCAGACCACGCTGTCCGGCTGGGTCAGTTCGACGATCTCGTTGACCCACGAGATCAGTTCCTGGTGCTGGGTGGGGATACCGGTGGGAGCCGCGATGTCGCGCGCCACGATTGCTCCTAAAAGAGGGATTTTTTGTCTTGTCGCCCCGTGGGGGCCGCGACCCGGATGCTTCACGATGGTGACCTTGGGCGCTCATCCGGTGCCGACCGCACTCATTTGATCATCCGATTCTAGTGCCCATATGTCCAGAGGGCATCACAGGTGAGCGACGTGACGAATCCCACGGTTTCCGTGATTCTTTGCGTACACGTGGAGTTCAGCAGAAGAAATTTTTGCGTCACGGCCGCTCGCCAGGGCGCGCTGACGCGCGACTTACGGGGGCGTAGGTACCATGCCCCGCATGACTGCGTCCGCATCCGACGCGCCCAAGGACACGCCGGCCGACGGCCGCGGTCCCGTCGCGCTCTCCCTGCCGCACCCGGTGAAGCCCAGGCTCCGCGGTTGGCTGCACCTCGGTATGTTCCCGGCCGTGCTCATCGCGGGGCTGGTGCTCACCGCCCTCGCCGACTCCCCGCGCGGCCGTATCGCCTGCGGCATCTACACCCTCACGGCATGCCTGCTCTTCGGCGTCAGCGCGCTGTACCACCGGGGCGACTGGAGCCCCCGGATGGACGGGGTGCTGCGCCGCCTCGACCACGCCAACATCTTCCTGATCATCGCGGGCACCTACACCCCGCTGACCATGCTGCTGCTGCCGAGCAGCAAGGGGCAGTGGCTGCTGTGGGGCATCTGGGCCGCGGCCGTCGCGGGCATCGCCTTCCGCGTGTTCTGGGTCGGCGCCCCGCGCTGGCTCTACACCCCCTGCTACCTCGCGATGGGCTGGGCGGCCGTCTTCTTCCTGCCCGACTTCATGCGCGCCGGCGGCATCGCCGTCCTGGTCCTGGTGATCGTCGGCGGCCTGCTCTACAGCGCCGGGGGCGTCGTCTACGGAATCAAGCGCCCGAACCCCTCACCGCGCTGGTTCGGCTTCCACGAGGTCTTCCACTCCCTCACGCTCGCCGCGTTCGTCGTCCACTACGTCGGCATCTCGCTGGTGGCCTACCAGCACGCATAGCCCCACCCCCGCCCGCTCCGGCCACGGCTTCCCGCCGTGGCCGTTTCTCGTGCGCCCGGCACCACCTGGAACGAACCACATACTGGCAGTTCCATTGTTTTGACAGCTGATTTCATTTAATTGCTACTGTCACCGACGCCGACGAGACGCGGCGCGACCCGCGGTGGACGGCGCGGCTCGGTGCCCGGAGTCCTGGCCGACGGCGTGGACGCCGTGATCGCCGCCCGCGCGGTGGCCGGGGACCCCGGCCGTGGCCACCGCCGTGGCGGATGCCGGACAATGACCGCATGACGGCCGCACGTTCCCCCCTCACCTCCGCCGACCGGCCGCAGCCGGGGCTGCGCGAGCGCAAGAAGATCAAGACCCGCGAGGCGATCCGCACCGCCACCTACGCGCTGGTCAGGGAACAGGGCTACGACGCCACGACGATCGACCAGATCGCCGAGCGCGCCGAGGTGTCGCCGTCGACCGTCTTCCGGTACTTCCCCACCAAGGAGGACATCGTCCTCACGGACGAGTTCGACCCCGTCATCCTGGAGGAGATCAGGCAGCGGCCCGCCGAGGAGCCCTGGCCGGACACCATCCGGTACGTCATGCGCCGGGCCGTCCGGCTCGGCGCCTCCGAGGACCAGGAGGTCTCCCGGCTGCGCGCCCACCTCACCGTCCAGGTCCCCGCGGTGCGCTCCCGGATGATGGAGAGCATGTCGGCCACCGGCCGCATGCTCTGCGCGGCCATCGGCGAGCGCACCGGCCGCGACCCGGACGGCCTGGAGGTCCGGGTCTACGCCATGTCCCTGATCGGCGGCCTGATGGAGACGTCCATGTACTGGGCCGAGACCGGCTACCGGGACGACCTGACGGCGCTGATCGACCGCACCCTCGACGTCCTGGAACACGGTCTGCCCAGCCGGAAACCCTGAGGCCCCGCACCCGCCCCGCGTACGATCCTGACACCGTGAACGGACCCGAGATCCACGTCGAAGTCGCCCCCGAGCTGCACCTGTTCGTGCCGGCCGCCCGGCGGGCCGGCGGCACGGCGCTCGGCACCGACGGCGTCTCGACGCTCGGGCATGTCGTCGAGTCCCTGGGCGTGCCGCTGACCGAGGTCGGCGCCCTGGTCGTCGACGGCCGCGAGGTGCCCGCCTCGCACGTGCCCAAGGCCGGCGAGAGGGTCGAGGTGCGCCCGGTCGGCCGCCCCCAGCCGGTCCCCGGCGCCCCGCTGCGCTTCCTCCTCGACGTCCACCTCGGCACGCTCGCCCGCCGGCTGCGCCTGCTCGGCGTGGACACCGCGTACGAGTCGACCGACATCGGCGATCCGGCGCTCGCCGCCCGCTCGGCGGCGGAGCGGCGGGTCCTGCTCAGCCGCGACCGCGGGCTGCTGCGCCGCCGCGAGCTGTTCGCCGGGGCGTACGTGTACAGCACCCGCCCGGAGGACCAACTGCGGGACGTCCTCGAGCGCTTCGCGCCCGACCTGCGCCCCTGGACCCGCTGCACCGCCTGCAACGGCCTGCTGCGGCAGGCCGCCAAGGAAGAGGTGGCCGCGCAGCTCAAGGGCGGCACCCGGCGGTCGTACGACGTGTTCGCGCGGTGCGCCGACTGCGGCCGGGCCTACTGGAAGGGCGCGCACCACGATCAGCTGGAAGCCGTCGTGGAGCGCGCCCTCGCGGAGTTCAGCGGGCGGGACTAGCCCTTGCGCACATCCGCCTTTCCGCAGGCCACACCATCCCGGTCGCGGTCGAGGCCCAGCGGGTCGTCACCGCCGTTGACCTTCAGCCGGCCGTAGTGGTTCCGCGCGAGCCAGGCGCAACGGGCCGCGGCCGTCTTCTTCACCTGGCGCGGGAAGACCGTCGGCACGCACACGTTGATCGAGCCGTAGTGCCGGTCGCAGCCGGAGATGGTCGGGCTGACCGGCTGCGACGTCCGCTTCCTGCCGGGCCCGGAGACCTTGCCGGACAGGGCGTCGGCGAAGGAGTGGACGTGCGGGGCGGCCGCCTTGGCGTTCAGCGCCGCCGGCCCCGTCAGGTGCACCCACTTGGCCACCGACGGCACCCCGTTGGCGTCCACCGCGAACAGCATGTACCAGCCGGGAGGCGCCAGGTTGGGGTTGTTGGTCACGTTCAGGTCGACGTTGTTGCCGCTCACCGACAGCGGCAGGTCGACGAAACGCTGGTTGGGGTCGGAGGAGTGGGTGACCGCGGCCGGACGGATCAGCTCGGCCTTGGCGATGGGCCGGTCGACGGTGATCCGCTGGGTGTCGCCGTACTTCCACTCCTGGTTGATCACCGAGGTGATCGCGGGCCGGGTGCCCTTGTAGAGGTAGGGCGGGGTGTAGATCGACACGTTGTGGTTCCAGGTGCCGTTGCCCGGGTTGTCGCCGGTGGCCATCACCCGGCCGTCGGGCAGCAGGAACGCCGAGGAGTGGTAGCCGCGGGACTCTGGGTCGGCGGCCACCGGGTCGAAGGTGTTGCCGCCCGGGTCGTAGATCGAGGACTCGTACACCGGGTTGGCGCGGTTGTGCAGGGCGCCGCCCGTCTCCAGCACCTTGCCGTCGGGCAGCAGCACCGCGGAGACGTACATCTTGCCCTGGCCGCCGGTCTCGGCGATCTTGCCGTTGCCGAGGTCCACCTTGCCCTGCGGGATCTGCGGCCCGGCGACGTACGACGGGTTCGCCTGCTTGAGGTCGATCACGTCGGTCAGGCGATTGGCGTCCGGGTTGGAGTCGATGTTGCCGCCGCCGATGGTGAGGACCTTCTGGTCCTGCGCCGGGGGCAGCAGCACGCTCGCCGACTGGTCCCGCTGGTCCTTGTTCTGCAGTCCGGAGATCTGCGTGACGGTGTTGGCGCCGTAGTCGTAGATCGCCGAACCGGTGCCGGGGATGTTGTTGCCGAAGACGTGGCTGCCCGTGTAGAAGAGGCGGCCGTCCTGCATCAGGACCATCGCCGGGTACAGACCCCAGTACGACCAGGTCTGGTTGACCTTCCACAGCGGCTGCCACTGCTGGTCCTTGTCGGACCACAGCTCGGCGGTCACCGAACCGGTGGAGTCCTCGCGCAGCCCGCCGAAGGAGATGACGTCACCGTTGCCCAACTCGGTGGCCGACGGGTACCAGTGCCCGTCGTTCAGGTCGTTCGTCTTGCTGTACGTCTCGGTCTTCGGGTCGAAGATGTACGAGTCCTTGAAGCCCTCGTAGCCGTGGCCGCCCACGACCGGATAGGCCTTGTTGCCGCTCATGACGAGGACCCGCCCGTCCTGGAGCTGCACGTGCCCGGCGCAGAACATGTCCTTCGGGGTCGGGATGACCTTGTACGTGCCCTTCGCCGGGTCGTACACCGCGGACGTGAACGTCCCGGCGTTGAAGTTCTCCTCGCTGTTGCCGGAACCGGCGATCAGCAGCACCTTGCCGTTGTTCAGGACGACGGAGTGCATGGAGCGCACCGGGTTCTGCGTCGGCAGCACCGACCAGCTGCCGTCGGCGCACTGCGTGCTGGTGCCGGTGCACGAGGCGGGCGGGACCACGTCCGGGACCTGGTCCATGGTGTAGTCGTCGGTGGTCGCCGAACCGGTGCCGTAGACCGAGACACCCCAGGTGATCCGGTCGGTGCCGGCCGGCACCTCGGGCGTGCGCACGGTGGCCTTCGTCCAGGCCGACGCCATGTCCAGCGTCTTGAGGTCGGTCCAGTACTGCCAACCGGCCGTCGCGTCGTGCCGGAAGACGGTGATGTTGGCGTCCGGGGTGGTCGTCTTGTACCAGAGCCCGAGGTCGTACTGCTTGCCGACGCTCACCGCCGGCGCGCACGAGGCGGACTCGGTGATCAGCGCCTTGCGGTCGCCCTCGGTGCGCCGGGTCAGCGTCACCTTCATCGCCTTGGCACCGGAGTGCGCGTCGGCGACGGTCTGGAAACTGAAGTCGTTGTCGCCCCACCCCGACTTCTCCCAGCAGTACGGCATGTCGTCCGTACCGGCGGTCTCGAAGCCGGGGTTCTGCACGAGGTTGGCGGCCACGGCGTGCTCCGGCGAGCTGAGAAGCAGACCCGCGGTCAGGGCGCCCACCCCGACCAGCGCGGTCCGTCTGCGGCGTATGTTCACACGGCTCTCCTAGCGGTCGTACGAGCCCCGCGGCGGCGGCGCGGGAGGTACACCAGCGCTTCGGTCCCCACGAAGCGCAGGACGAACGTCAGCACCAGCGCGAGCGCGGTGGCGGGGAGCGCGCCCATATGGAACCGATCCACCAGCAGCGCGATCAAGGGGATGCGCAGCACCAGATCGGCGTTGGCGAGCAGCCCGAACCGGCCCAGCCGATCCCACCAGCGGCGGTGCGCCCGCCGGTCGCGGAACAGCAGTTGCTCGATGAGCAGGAAGTTCCAGGCGACACCGAACTGGTTGGCGACGATCTCGGCGGGCACGTAGTGCAGGCCGAGGACGGTCAGCGCCCACAGGCCGACGAGGTTCGGCACGAACCCGCTCGCGCCGATCAGCCCGAAGCCGACCATGCGCGCCAGCGGCGAGGCGGTGCGCAGCCCCGCCAGGTGGTGCAGGAAGCGCAGACCCTCCCGCGCGGTCGACTTGGACTCCCCCGCGAACCGGTCCTGGAAGACGAACGGCACCTCGGCGACCTGCCGGGGCCGGCTGCGCACGGCCAGCTCCAGCAGGATCTTGTAGCCGAGCGGCTTGAGCACATCCGCGGTGACCGCGCTGCGCCGGATGGCGAAGAAGCCGCTCATGGGGTCGCTGATGCCGTGCAGCCGGCGCGGGAACAGGGCCTTGGTCAGCCAGGTCGCGCCGCGCGAGACGGCCACCCGGTAGCTGCCGGCCAGACCGGCCCGGCTGCCGCCCTTGATGTACCGGGAGGCGACGACGAGACCGGCGTTCGCCCGCTCCCCGGTCGCCACCAGCTCGGGCACCAGGGACGGCGGGTGCTGGCAGTCGCCGTCCATCACCACGATCCACTCCGAGGTCGCCGCCCGCAGGCCCTCGACCACCGCCCCGCCGAGGCCGCCGACCGGTTCCTCCCGGTGCAGCACGGCCACCGGGAACGGGCAGTCCTGGGCGGCCCGCCGGATCACCTCGGGGGTGTCGTCGGTGGAGTCGTCCACGAAGACGACCTCGCAGGGCAGCCGAGCGGGCACCGACTCGGTGATCTGCCGCAGCAACTGCCCGATGTTCGCCGCCTCGTTGAACGTCGGGACGACGATCGTGACGGCGCCGGGCTCGGCGACCTCGGCGGCGTCCAGGCCGGGGGCCGGGACGGTGTACTCGTGGCCGCTCATCGCACGCCTCCCGCGACTGCCGTCCGGACCTGCCGGATCTCGATGCGGTCCGCTCCGGTGCCGAAGACGGCGACCGGATCGGAGTGCCGGATGGCCGCCTTGACGTTGGGCAGGTCCCGGGCGTCGCGGCGGACGGTGGGCGAGGCGACGACGTAGTCGATGTCCCGCCAGCCGTGCGGCATGGTCTTGGTGACGGCCGGGTCGAGGTCGGCCTTGTAGAACCAGATGGCGCCGAGCCCGGGCCGGTACCCGGCGTGCACCAGGTCGAGCCAGAGGGCGTCGTCGACGAGGACCCGGGTGTGCGCCGGGTCCTCGACCCGGGTGCCGAGCCAGGCGGACGCCTGCCGGTAGGGCTTGTTGGCGTCGGCGGTCAGTGCCGTGCGGTCGCCGTCGTACCAGTGCGGGATCACGTAGGCGCCCGCCGCCAGGGCCAGCGCGGCGGCCAGCGCGTACCGGAACCCGGTGAGGTGGCGCTTCTCGCCCGCGGCCCGCCGGCGGCGCAGCACCGCGTGCGCGACCGAGGCGGTGCCGCCGGCCAGCACCAGGGCCAAGAAGGGCAGCGCGCCGATGACGTACATGGCGGGCAGGTAGCCGCCCGGCCGCAGGGCCACCGCGGCCAGGATCGCGACGGTCAGCGCCGGCCCGGCCAGGGCGCGGGCGGTGACCGACCAGCGCCAGGTGACGAGCAGCAGCAGGGCCCCGGCCAGGCCGCCCAGCGGCAGCACCCGGTCGTAGTACAGCCAGGAGTGCAGCACCCCGTACGAACCGGAGGAGGTGTCCAGAATGAAGCCGGAACCGGGCCTGGACATCTGGTACTTGATGCCGTCCCACAGCGACACGTGCCCGGCGCCCGGCAGCAGCTCGCCCTTCAGCAGGGCGAACAGCGGGTACGAGAAGCCGATCAGGACGCACGCGGTGACCGCACCGGTGAGGGCGAACTTCCGGGTGTCGCGGTGGCTGTGCCGCCACATCGTGACGAACAGCGCGGGCAGCACGACGAGCATCGTCTCCTTGGTGAGCACGCCCGCCGCCGCGGCGAGGCCCGCGCCGAAGTGGTGCCACAGGTGCCGGCTGGGCGAGGCCGCCAGGCAGAACGCCAGCAGCAGCCACATCACCGCGATGTTGTCGAGGAAGATCTCCCGCTGGAGGACCACCGCCAGCGGGGACAGACCGAACAGGAGCATGCCGAGCCCGGCCGCCCAGCGGGGCAGCGAGAGCCGGCGTCCCAGCACGTACACCAGCACCGCGCTGACGGCGCTGACCACCAGCATGACGGCCCGCATGCCGCCCACGTTCATCGAACCGGGGCTCACCGCCGACGGGATCCAGCTGAGCAGGGCTATCTGGACCCAGCCGAGCGGCGGGTGGTCGTACCAGTAGGTGTAGTGGGCCAGGCCCCTGCCCTGCTGGACGGCCCAGGCCTGGGCGAGGTAGGTGCCCTCGTCGTCGCTGAGGGTCGGGTAGTCGGCGATGTTCCAGCCCTGCACCACCAGGATCGCCACCAGCAGCAGACCGCACAGCAGCAGGTCGGAACGGGAGGAGCGGAGCCGCTCCGGCGGGCGCGGCAGCCCGCCCGGACGGCCTTCGGGCGCGGCTGTGCGCTGCGCGGGGACCTTGGGAGCGGTCACCGCGTTGAGAGTGGAGGTCACGCGGGAACGTCCTCTCGGATCGGCTCGGCCGCGGCGAGGTGCGCGCCGACGTGCGTGGTCAGCTCCCAGTCGTTGCGGCCGCGCTGCTCGCGCCAGACGGCGCGGATCGCGGCCCCGGCGAGGAGGACCTGGTAGAAGGGGCCGCCGACGATGAGCTTGGCGTAGTGGACGTAGCGGACCCTGAGCCCGTACTGCCGGCCGAAGTCGTGCAGCCCGACCACCTCGAAGACGAAGGTGACGGCGGCCGTCACCAGCGGCAGGAAGGTCAGGAAGGCGATCCCGACGGGCACGTCGAGGAAGAGCGCGACGGCCGCGTTCAGCGGGATGATCACGCCGGAGAACGCCTGCAGGAACGGCGTCATCAGCGTGTACCGGGCGAGCAACCGCTGCCCGAAGGACGGCAGTTGCTTCCAGTCCTTCTTCCGGTACACCTGGAGGAAGCCCTGGTTCCAGCGGGTGCGCTGCTTCAGCAGCGACATCAGCGAGCCCGGGGTCTCCTCACGGGTGACCATGTCGGAGTCGTAGGCGACGACGACCTTCTTGCCGACGCTGGACAGGCGCACGCCCAGGTCGCAGTCCTCGGCGAGGCAGTCGGGGTCCCAGCCGTCCGCCTCCCTGAGGACCTCCGTGCGGACGAAGACGGTGTTCCCGCCGAGCGGGATGAACCCCTTCTGCGCGTGCAGGTGCAGCCGGGAGCGGAACCAGAAGAAGTACTCCAGGCAGTTGCGCAGGCTGTACCAGCTGGAATGGAAGTTGATGAGCTGGACGCCGCCCTGGACCACGTCGGCGCCGGTGGTCCGGAACGCGTGGTCGACGTGGGCCAGCAGCTCGGGATGGACCTGGTCCTCGGCGTCGAAGACCCCGACGACGTCGCCGCGGCAGTGCGGCAGCGCCGTGTTCATGGCCTTCGGCTTGTTCTTCTTGTCGTGGGTGTCGACGACGACACGGACGCGCGGGTCGCGTTCGGCGGCCAGTTCGGCCACCGCCGTGGTCTCGGGGTCGTCGTGTCCGACGATCACGATGATCTCGAAGTCGGTGTGTGTGGACTCCAGCAGTCGTTGGATGGTGTGGTCCAGTACGGCTTGCTCGTGCCGGGCGGGCAGGAGCAGCGAGAACGACAGATGCTCGCCCCCGTCCGGAGCGCTGAACCGGGTGGAGGCCAGCACCTCGGGCGTACGCCACGCGTGCATCTGCCACCACAGGGTGAAGGCAGCCATCCAGAACAAGGCGAGTGAAACGGCAGCGATGAAGACAGACGTCAGCAAGATCCCCCCAGATCTTTGATACCCCCAGCGACGCCACGGTGCGTCACACTCGTGACGTCGCTGTGCAGAGACTAGGGGGGATATGTGAAACAGGACAGCCGTTCCGATAAATAGTGTGTTTCGGAACCGTGGTCGACTAGTGGGATCTAACCGAACACCTGCTCACATTCGGACAGTTCGCCTTCCTGTCCCCGCGCGTCTTCGCCGGTCAGGACCGGTTGAGCGCCCTGCCCAGCCGTTCCGCGTCCGTCGTAGGAGCGTCACAGGTGAAGTTACGGCAGACGTACGCCGCCGGTTCACCACCCACCAGCGGACGGTCGGCAAGCAGGGGGAACTCGTCACTCTCCGGAGTCCCGACGGCGACCACCGCCCCCGGGGCGGTGCCGAGGAGCGCCGTGCGGTGCAGGGCGGCCGTCCGCTCGTCGGCGACCGACGGCCCGACGACCGCGACCTCCTTCGGCCCGTCCAGCAGCGCCTCCGCGACGGCCAGCCCCCACCCGATGAAGCGCGGCACGCGCGGCCCGAGCGTCTTGACGACGCCCAGCGCCCGCTCGGCGGCGGTCCGGTGGGCCTCGGAGCCGGTGTGGGCCGCGTAGCCCAGCAGCGCGCCGGCCGCCGCCGTCCAGCCCGACGGCGTGGCGTTGTCGGTGGGGTCCTGGGGCCGGCGGATGAGCCGCTCGGCGTCGGCCGCCGTGTCGTACAGGGCGCCGCTCCCGGCATCGGTGAACCGGGTCGTCACCTGGTCCAGGAGCAGCCCGGCGAACTCCAGCCAGACGCCCTCGCCGGTGACGGAAGCGAGCGCGAGGAAGCCCTCGGCGACGTCGGCGTAGTCCTCCAGCACACCGGCGTTGGGCCCCACCCGGCCGTCCCGGCTGGTCCGCGCGAGCCGCGCGTGGTCGTCGAGGTGCACCCGTACGAGAAGGTCGGCGGCGGCCACCGCGGCGTCGATCAGGTCGGGCCGGCCGAAGTAGGCGCCGGTCTCGGCGAGCGCGGCGATCGTGAGCCCGTTCCAGGCGGCGACGACCTTGTCGTCCCGGCCGGGCGCGGGCCGCTCCGCCCGGGCCGCCAGCAGCCGCGCCTTGATCGAGTCGACCCGGCCGGCGTCGAACACGCCCTCGCTCTGCGGGAGCTGGAGCACCGACCGGCCGTGCTCGAAGGTGCCCTCCTCCGTCACCCCGAAGTACTGCGCGGCGAGCTCGGCGTCCTCCTCGCCGAGGACCCGGCGCAGCTCCTCGGGGGTCCACACGTAGTACACGCCCTCGACGTGCCGGCCTTCGCCGTCGTCGCTGTCGGCGTCGAGCGCCGAGGCGAACCCGCCCTCGCCGGTGCGCAGTTCGCGCACCAGGAAGTCGGCGGTCTCCAGCGCCACCCGCCGGGCCAGGTCCGACCCGGTGGCCCGCCACAGATGCGCGTACACCCGGCAGAGCAGGGCGTTGTCGTACAGCATCTTCTCGAAGTGCGGCACGACCCAGTCACGGTCGACGGAGTACCGGGCGAACCCCCCGCCGAGCTGGTCGTAGATGCCACCCCGGGCCATCCGCTCACAGGTGTCCCGGGCCATCTGCAGCGCACCCTCGGCGCCCGTGCGCGCGTGGTGCCGCAGCAGGAACTCGAGCACCATGGACGGCGGGAACTTCGGCGCGCCGCCGAATCCGCCGCGCTGCTCGTCGTACTCGCGGGTCAGCCCGAGGAGCGCCTGCGCGGTCTCCTGCTCGCCCGGCACCTGGGCGCTCTGGTAGGCGATCTCCCGCTGGGCGAGGTCGCGCACGATCTTCCCGGCCACCTCGCCGACCTCGTCCCGCCGCTCGTGCCAGGCGTGCCGGACCCCTTCCAGCACCTGCCGGAACGAGGGCATGCCGTGCCGGGGCTCGGGCGGGAAGTACGTACCGAAGTAGAACGGCTCGGCGTCCGGCGTGAGGAACACGGTCATGGGCCAGCCGCCCTGCCCGGTGGCCGCCTGCACGGCCTCCATGTAGACGGCGTCGACGTCGGGCCGCTCCTCACGGTCGACCTTGACGCTGACGAAGTGCTCGTTCATGAAGGCGGCGGTGACTTCGTCCTCGAAGGACTCGTGAGCCATGACATGGCACCAGTGACAACTCGCATAGCCGACGCTCAGCAGGACGGGCTTGTTCGCCCGGCGGGCCTCGTCGAACGCGGCGGCCGACCACGGCCACCAGTCGACGGGGTTGTCGGCGTGCTGGAGCAGATACGGGGACGTCTCATGGGCCAGTCGGTTCACCGTTCCACTCTCCCACGCGCTCCGGCACCGCGTAGAAACGCATCGACACCGGGCGCGCCCCGTCGGGCGCTTCCTCGCGAGGGTGGCCGTGGCGCTCGATCAGCGCGTGGTAGTCGCGCATGAAGGCGAGCAGTTCCTCCCTGGTCATCCAGGTGCCGTTGCGCTGGACCTGGGCCCAGCCGTCGGGGCCGCGGTACTCCTGGTGGGCGCGGCGGAACAGGGCGGTGTCGACCTCGATCTTGAGGTGGGCGAGCTGTTCGGCGGCCGCGTACTCCTCGGGGGGCATCGACGCCGGGTCCGGGGTGGTGTGGCTGAAGGGGAGGGCGCGCCACCAGCGTTCGCGGCCGCCGGACTTCTCCGGGATCTCCTCGATGAGCCGCTGCTCGGCGAGTTTGCGCAGGTGGTAGCTGGTGGTGCCGGAGCTCTCGCCGAGTTCGCGGGCGAGCACGGTGGAGTTCGCCTCGCCGTGCCGGCCGAGGTAGTCGAGGATCCGGCGGCGCAGGGGGTTGCCGAGGGACTTGTACAGAGCGGTGCGCTCCAGGCTGGTCATCTCGGGCATGCCGTCGCTCATGTGGGTCACCGTAACCCTGGGGACCCTGAGGCGTCCCCGATGTCCGCCGAATTTTCTTTGCAGAATTTTCTCTGCGGTCTAGTCTGGAGCGCACGGGATGGGAAGACGACCGAAGGGGGCTCTGATGAAAGCGGAGTTGAGGTGGGCGCTGCTCCTGCTCGGGACGGGGGCCGTCCTGCTCGTGCCGTGGATGGTCGTACTCGCCGTGACGCTGCCGGGCAGCACACAGGTGCGGCACTGGTCCCTGGCCTGGATCGGCCTCGACGTGCTGCTGGCCACCGGGTGCGCCGCGACCGCGCTGCTCGGCCTGCGCGGGGACTCCCGGGCCCGTCTCACGGCCTCCGCGACGGCGGCGGTGGCGGTGCTCGACGCGTGGTTCGACATAACCACGGCGTCGGCCGGGGCCCAGCTCGCCCAGGCGGCCGCCTGCGCGGTGGCGGAGGGCTCGCTGGCGGCGGTGTGCGCGGTCCTGGCCCTGTCCGAGGGGCGCACCCGCCGGGGCACGCGGACGGCGGCCGCGCGCGAGGGGGTCACCACGACATCCTCACCCGCCCCTTGATCCTCGCCCTCTCGCGCTCCCGCCGTCCCCGAAGGACACTCGTGGACAAGGGAGTTGCGGCCGGAGGGGGACGGGACATGCGGGACGGTCATCGGGTGGAGGCCGAGCGGTTGCTGGTGCGGGCCGTGGAGGAGGAGGTGCGCCGCTCCGGCGGGCGGACCGACGAGCAGGTGCTGCTGGCGCGGGCGCGCGGCGCGCTGGACTCGATGGCGCGGACGGCCGCCGAGGAGTACGACGCGTACACGGCCGCGCTCGACGCGTCCGAGGCCGGCCGTCTCACCTTCGGCCAGCGGTACGCGCGCGAGGGTGCCGGTACGGCGTTGCTGGTGGCCGCCGTCGCGGCGGTGGCCGCCGCCGTCGCCGACCTGTCCCTCGGCACCGGCGCGGGCGCGGCCGTCGGAGCGGGCGCCACCGCGGGGGTGGCGGGGGCCGCCGCAACCGTGCTGAAGGTGGCCGGCTCCCATCTGCCCGCGGCGCATCACCGCGCGGGCGAGGCCGGACAGCCCGGCGGGGCCGAGCAGTTGAGGTTGCAGTGGCTGACGGCGCTGGAGGTGCGCGGCATCCGCCCGTTCCTGGACCAGCAGCGGGTGCTGACCGCCTCCACCGGTCGGAAGAAGGCGAGCGGCCCGGCGCTGCGCGGGGCGGACAAGAGCGCGGCGGCCCGCCGCCGCACGGTGCTGGAGCAGTCGTTCGGCCAGCTTCCGGAGCCCGACGGCCCGTTCGCGGGCCGCCGCCAGGAGCTGGCGCGGATCAGGCAGTGGGCGCAGTCGGCCCGGGCCGCCACCGAGACCCGGCCCACGCTGGTGGTGCTGCACGGTGAGCCCGGCTCTGGCCGCACGACGCTCGCGGTCCGCGCGGCGCACGACCTCAGGGACCACTTCCGCGGCGCGGTGGTGGTGGACCTGCGCGGGGACAGCCGGGAGGAGCCGCCGCTGCCCGTCCGGGACGCCCTGCTGCATCTGCTCAACCGGCTCGGCGCGCCCCGCGAGCAGTTGCTGTTCCGCGAGCGGTCCTCCCCCGACCAGCAGGTGAAGCGGCTCGGCGAGCTCTACCACCGGCATCTGACCGGCCTGCCGGTGACGATCGTGCTGGACGACGCCCTGGACGCGGAGCAGGTGCGCGCCCTGGTGCCCGAGCGCTCCGACAGCCTGGTCCTGATCACCGCGAGGACCCCGCTCGACCTGCCCGCCGATCTTCCGGCGTGGGTGCACCACCTGCCGGTCGAGGCGCTGGACGCGGCGGGCGCCGAGGAACTGCTGGGCTCGGCCGCGCAGGACGCGTCGGGTCCGTACGACGCCGAGTCCACCGACCTGATCCACCGGCTGTGCGGCGGCCTGCCGCTGGCGCTGCGGGTCGCGGGCTCGGCACTGGGTCCGCGCTCGCCCCGGCAGCTGGCCTCCGATCTCGGTGCCTACGGCCCGGTGGAGCCGGTGGAGCGGGTGCTGTGGCTGCGCTACACCGACCAGCACGAGAGCGCCCGCCGGCTGCTCAGAAGGCTGGCGCTGGCCGGCCGGGCCTCGCTGGGCACGGCAGCGGCCGCGGCACTGCTGGGCACGGACGAGCCGGAGGCCACGCGCCGGCTGGAGGAACTGGCCCGGGCCGGCCTGATCGACCATGTGCGCGGCAGCCGTTACCGGCTGCACGACCTGGTGCGCGCCTTCGCGCAGGCCCGGCTGCTGGACGAGGAGGAACCGGCCGAGCGCACGGCGGCGCAGGAACGGCTGATCGTGAACTACGCGGAACTGGCCGACTCGGTGCTGCGGCTCGTCGACGGCAACATGTCGACGCGTTCCGACCGGTTCGGCTCGCACGGCTTCACCTCGCTGGACGAGGCGTTGCGCTGGCTGGACGACGAGTCCAGCTTCATCACGGCGGCACTGCGGCACGCGGAGGGCGTGGACCGGTCCGCCGTGCTGAACCTGCTCGGCGCGCTGTGCGACTACTGCCTGCTGCGCGGCGATCTCTACCGCCTCGGCGAGATCAACGAGCTGGCCCAGGCGGTGGACGAGGGCCTGCTGGTGCGCTCGGTTCAGTGGCGTACCGGCATCGCGGCCCGGCAGCTCGGCGAGCTGGACAAGGCGCGCGCCACACTCACCTCGGTGGTGGACCTCTACCGCGAGGCCCACCACGACGCGGGCGCCGCCCGCGCCCTGACGTCCCTGGGCATCACACTGCACCACCAGGGCAATCTCACGGAGGCCGCCGAGCGGCTCCAGGAGTCACTGGATCTGCAGGCCGCCCCGGAACTGGCGACGGACCGGGCCTGGACGATGCACGCGCTGGCCGCGGTGCAGCGCGACCGGGGCCGGCTCGCGGAAGCCCTGGACCTGCTGACGCGCTCGCTGGTGCTGCACCGCGAGGGCGGCTCGGTGCACGGTGAGGCGTGGGCGCACTTCCAGCTCGGGCAGGTGGCCCTGCGGATGGGGGACGTCCCGCTCGCGGAGACGGAGCTGCGGGCGGCCCTGGAGCGCTACGGCCGTACGCACGACGCCCGGGGCGAGGCGTGGGCGCTGACCCAGCTGGCCAGGGCGCGGCTGGTCGGCGGGGACCCCTCCCCGGCGGTGGAGGAGCTGCGCCGGGCCGCGGCCCGGCACCGGGAGAACGAGGACGCGCGCGGCGAGGCGTGGTCGCTGTACTACCTCGGACAGGCGCTGGAGGAGACGGGAGACCTCGACCGGTCGGTGCGGGACCTGGAGCACTCGCGGCAGATGTTCTCGCGGATGCGTGACGTCTACGGCCTGGCCTGTGCCCGGCACCATTCGGCCCGGGTCACGCGTGACCAGCGGGCGGCGCAGACCGGGTCGCTGCGCAACTCGGGCTTCGCGCGCCAGCTGCTGGTGGACGCGCGCGCCGACTTCCAGCGCATCGGGGTGGCGCACGGGGAGGCGTGGACCTGCCTGGAGCTGGCGGTGGTGGACGCGGGCAACGCCCGGATCCAGCAGGCGCTTGGCCTGTGCGACGAGGCGCTGACCCTGTTCACGTCCTACGGGGACCGGCGGGGCGAGGACTGGGCCCGCTTCCTGCGCTGCACCCTGCTGCCGTACGCGGCTCCGGGCGGGGTCGAGGTGGGCACGGCGGTGGCCCAGGAGGAGCTGGCCCTGCTGGGCCGGGCCGCCCATCCGCTGCGGGACGAGAAGCTGGACGAGTGGGTGGCGGCCTATGCCGTGCTGCTGGAGCGCGGGGTCAGCCTGGAGGCGGGGTGGCAGGCGTGGCGTCTGCGCATGACGCCGGACCGCCACGCCCGGGAGGTGATGGGGGTGGCGGTTCCGGCGGGTCGCTGACGCCGGGGTCAGCCCCGCCCGGACGTGGCGTCGGTGCCGACCCGCTCCTCGTGGTCCGGGGCCTCCTTGAAGTCGACCTTCTGCATGTGCTTGTTCATCGACTTCATCAGGCCCCACACGGCCAGGGCCAGCACCGCGAACACGATGAAGCCGAGGACACCGGGGGTGACCTTGTTCTCGTCGACCTCCTTGGCGAGGGGGACGAGGTGCGTCACTGCCAGGCTCACGCTTGCGCTCATGTCATGCATTGTCGCGGATGCCCGCGAAGAGGTCGTCCTCGGGGAGGGAGGTATCGACGAGGGACTTCGCCAGCTCGTACTCCTCCGTCGGCCAGACCTCCTTCTGGAGCTCCATGGGCACCCGGAACCAGCCGCCGTCGGGGTCGATCTGGGTGGCGTGCGCGATGAGCGCCTTGTCGCGGATCTCGAAGAAGTCCGCGCACGGGACGTGCGTGGTCAGCGTCCGCTCCTTGCGCTCGAACTCCTTCCAGCGCTTGAGCCACTCCCCGTAGGGGGACTCCAGGCCGCGGTCGAGCATGGCCTGGTGCAGGGCCTCGGTGCGGGGGCGGTTGAAGCCCTGGTTGTAGTAGAGCTTCGCCGGCTGGTGGGCCGGGCCGTACTCGCTCTCGGGGTACTTCTCGGTGTCCGCCGCGCCCTCGAACGCCACCATCGTGATCTTGTGGGTCATGATGTGGTCGGGGTGGGGGTAGCCGCCGTTCTCGTCGTAGGTGGTGATCACCTGCGGGCGGAAGGAGCGGATCTGCTTGACCAGCTCACCGGCCGCCTTGTCGACGTCCTCCAGGGCGAAGCAGCCCTCCGGCAGCGGGGGCAGCGGGTCGCCCTCGGGCAGGCCGGAGTCGACGAAGCCGAGCCACTCCTGGCGGACGCCGAGGATCTCGCGGGCCTCGTCCATCTCCTTCTTGCGCACCTCGTGGATGTGCTCCTCGATGTACGTGTCGCCCTGGAGCTTCGGATTGAGGATGGACCCGCGCTCTCCGCCGGTGCAGGTCACCACCAGCACGTCCACCCCCTCGGACACGTACTTCGCCATGGTGGCCGCGCCCTTGCTCGACTCGTCGTCGGGGTGCGCGTGAACGGCCATCAGTCGCAGCTGGTCAGTCAAGACTCAATCCTCGTAAGTCGGCGCCCCCGCGTCTTGGGGTGCGATCGCGGCTTCTATAGTGACCGAATCGGGGGGCGATTAATTCCGCGGAGAGGACGATCATGAGCACGGCGCACGCGCGGCTGCCCGAGGGCCGCTACGGCCGCTCCTCGGACGAGCGCGCCGACCGCAAGCTCAAGATCGCCGGCTCGGTGCTGGGCGCGGTCCTGCTGGCGCTGGTCGGCTACTTCGCCTACCACTACGTCGCGCAGAACGAGATCAGCGCCCAGGTGATCACCTTCGACGCCTCGCAGGACGCGGTCAAGGTGCATCTGGAGGTCCACAAGGACTCCGGCGCCGGCGGCTACTGCACCCTGCGCTCCCAGTCGGCCGACGGGGCCGAGGTGGGCAGGGCGGACTTCCGCTTCTCCGGTGCGGCGACACGGATCGACAAGGTCGTCACGCTGCGTACGACGGCCAAGGGCACGACGGCCGAGCTGCTGGGCTGCCACACGGGCTGATCGGGCCGGTCCGGCCGCCGTGTCACCCGGAATACGGAGGCACTGACCTGCGTTGATGTAAATCTGGTGGCTTATGTCCTCCCCCTTTCGCCATTGAATTGTTAGGCTCGTGGTTTCGCCCATCCATGAGGGAACATTCTTCTGGGTAGGGCGATGCTTTGTATTCCCAGTACCGACGAGGAGCACCCTGTGACCCAGACCAGCGAGAACGTCACCTGGCTGACCCAGGAGGCGTACAACAAGCTCAAGGACGAGCTTGCGTACCTTACTGGTCCTGCGCGCACGGAGATCGCCGCCAAGATCGCGGCCGCGCGCGAGGAGGGCGACCTGCGCGAGAACGGCGGGTACCACGCTGCCAAGGAGGAGCAGGGCAAGCAGGAGCTGCGTGTGCGCCAGCTGACCCAGCTTCTGGAGAACGCCCAGGTGGGCGAGGCTCCGGTCTCCGCGGACGGTACCGTCGCGCCCGGCATGGTCGTCACGATCGCCTTCGACGGTGACGAGGACGACACGCTGACGTTCCTGCTCGCGTCCCGCGAGTACGCGAGCTCGGACATCGAGACGTACTCACCGCAGTCCCCGCTCGGCTCCGGTGTCTCCGGCCACAAGGTCGGCGAGGACGCGGAGTACGAGCTCCCGAACGGAAAGAAGGCTTCGGTGCGCATCCTGAAGGCCGAGCCCTACTCGGGCTGACCCGGCACCACCCGGCCCCCGGGCCGGACACCGCGCCCCCGGCGTCCCTGTGACGCCGGGGGCGTCGCCGTACCGTCAGGCGGTGGCCGAGCGGTACTTGCGGACGGCGAGGGTGCGGAACAGGACGATGATCAGCACCGAGTAGATCAGTGAGGCCAGGACCGAGTGCTGCATGGGCCAGGCGGTCGAGGTCGACTGGCCGGGGCTGCCGAACAGCACACGGGCCGCCTGCACGGTGGCGCTGAACGGGTTCCACTCGGCGATGTGCCGCAACCAGGGGGTCATGTTGCTGGTGTCCACGAACGCGTTGGAGAGGAACGTCACCGGGAACAGCCAGATCAGACCGCCGGAGGTCGCCGCCTCCGGAGTCCGCACGGTCAGGCCGATCAGGGCGCCGATCCAGGTGAACGCGTACCCGAGCAGCAGGAGCAGGCCGAAGGCGGCGGCGACTCTGAGGGCGTCGGTGTCGTGGAAGGTACCCACCCGCCAGCCGACCAGCAGCGCGACGACGGCGAGGACCAGCAGGGTGAGCGCCGTCTGGACCAGGTCGGCCAGGGTCCGGCCGGTGAGCACCGCGCCGCGTGCCATGGGCAGAGAGCGGAAGCGGTCGATGAGCCCCTTGTGCATGTCGTCGGCGATGCCGGCGCCTGAGCTGGCGGTGGCGAAGGTGACGGTCTGCGCGAAGATGCCGGCCATCAGGAAGTTCTTGTAGTCGGTCGCGCTGGTGCTGCCGTCGATCTTCATGGAGCCGCCGAACACGTAGGTGAACAGCACCACGAACATGATGGGCTGGATGAGCCCGAAGATCACCATCTCAGGGATCCTGGACATGCGAATCAGATTGCGCTTGGCGACGATCAGCGAGTCGCGGACGGACCGGGCGATCGGGTTGCCGGGGGCCGCGAGGGGCGCGGCTTCGCTGACGGCACTCATTTCACGGCCTCCTTGCCGTTGTCCTCGTCTCTCGGGGCGGCCTCGGCCGCGTGGCCGGTGAGAGACAGGAAGACATCGTCGAGCGTGGGGCGGCGCAGTCCGATGTCGTCGATCTCGATGCCCCGGGTGTCCAGCTCGCGGATCACCTCGGCGAGCAGCTTGGCGCCGCCGGTGACGGGGACGGTGAGCTTGCGGGTGTGCTCCTCGACCGTGGTGTCCCCCTTGCCGAAGCCGCGCAGCACCTCGGCGGCGGTGTCGATGTGATCGCGCTCGTGCACCACGACCTCGACGCGCTCGCCGCCGGTGCGGGCCTTGAGCTGGTCGGAGGTGCCCTGGGCGATGACCCGGCCCTGGTCGACGACCGCGATGTCGTGGGCGAGGTGGTCGGCCTCTTCCAGGTACTGGGTGGTGAGCAGCAGGGTCGTGCCGCCGGAGACGAGCTGCTTGATGACTTCCCAGAGCTGCTGGCGGTTGCGGGGGTCGAGCCCGGTGGTCGGTTCGTCCATGAACATCACGGGCGGTGAGACCACGAGTGCGGCGGCGAGGTCGAGCCGGCGCCGCATGCCTCCGGAGTAGGTCTTGGCGGGGCGGTCGGCGGCGTCCGCGAGGTGGAACTGCTCCAGCAGCTCGGCCGCCCGCTGCTTGGCCGCCTTGGCCCGCATCTGGTAGAGCTGCCCGACCATCTGGAGGTTCTCCCGGCCGGTCAGGTACTCGTCGACCGCCGCGAACTGGCCGGACAGGCCGATGGAGCGGCGCACCGCATCGGGGTGCTTGAGCACGTCCACGCCGGCGACGACGGCCCTGCCGCTGTCGGGGCGCAGCAGGGTGGTCAGGCAGCGGACCGTCGTCGTCTTGCCGGCGCCGTTGGGGCCGAGCAGGCCGAGGACGGTGCCCTCGGGGACATCGAGGTCGACGCCGTCCAGTGCTCTCACGTCGCCGAAGGTCTTCACCAGACCTTCGGCATAGATGGCGCCTGGCATGTGGTCTCCACGTCGTCGGGGATTCGGGAATTCGTCAGGGGTCTTCGGAGAAGGCTAGGTTTCGCGCGTCCGGCGTCGCCTGTGGTTTTCCACCTGCGGTTTCCGCGGGGATGCGGCGGGACCGGTGGCGTGGCCAGTGGCGACCACTCACACACTAACGCGATGTATCGCGTCTCTCAATGGATTTCCCCGAACGAGGGACCACCGCCTTCTCACGGCCTGGTCCGGCCTCAGCCGATGACCGTGTAGCCCGCCTCGCGCAGGGCGTGGCCGACCTCGGCGCAGTGCGTCGGCCCCTTCGTCTCGAGGTGCAGCTCCACCTCCGCCTCGGTGAGCCCGAGCCGGGGGTCGGTCCGTACGTGGCTCACGTCGAGGACGTTGGCATCGACCGTCGACAACACCCCGAGGAGCGTGGCGAGGGCGCCCGGCCGGTCCGTCAGCCGCAGCCGTACGGCCAGGTAGCGGCCCTGCGCGGCCATGCCGTGCCGCAGCACCCGCTGGAGCAGCACCGGATCCACGTTGCCGCCGGACAGCACCGCGACGACCGGGCCGGGGAAGGCGCCGGCGCCGCCGAGCAGCGCCGCGACCGGGCTCGCCCCGGCCGGTTCCACGACCAGCTTGGCTCGCTCAAGGCACAGCAGCAGCGCGGCCGACAACTGGTCCTCGCTGACCGTGCGCACCTCGTCCACCAGCTCGTCGACGATGCCGAACGGCACCAGGCCGGGCCGCCCCACCTTGATGCCGTCGGCCATCGTGGCCGGGTGCTCCACCGACACCGGCCGGCCGGCGGCCAGCGAGGGCGGGTAGCAGGCGGCGCCCTCCGCCTGGACCCCGACGATGCGCACGTCGGGGCGCAGCGCCTTCACGGCGACGGCGATGCCCGCCGCGAGGCCGCCGCCGCCCATCCCGACGACGATCGTGCCCACCTCGGGGCACTGCTCCAGGATCTCGAGACCGACCGTGCCCTGTCCGGCGATGATGTCGGGGTGGTCGAAGGGGTGGATGAACACCGCGCCCGTCTCGGCGGCGTACTCCTCGGCGGCGGCCAGCGTCTCGTCGACCACCTGGCCGTGCAGGCGCACCTCGGCGCCGTACTCCCGGGTCGCGCTGATCTTCGGCAGCGGGGCTCCCCTGGGCATGAAGACGGTGGCGTGGACGCCGAGCAGCGAGGAGGCGAGCGCCACGCCCTGCGCGTGGTTTCCGGCGCTGGCGGCCACCACGCCCGCGGCCCGCTCCTCCGGCAGCAGCCCGGCGATCCGGACGTAGGCGCCGCGCAGCTTGAACGATCCGGTGCGCTGGAGGTTCTCGCACTTGAGGTGGACCGGCGTGCCGACCAGCTGGGACAGGTGCCGGCTGCCCTCCATGGCGGTCGCGCGGGCCACGCCCGAGAGCATCTTCTGGGCTCCGCGCACGTCGTCGAGGGTGACGGAGCGCAAGGAGCCGGCCGTGCCGTAGCTCATGACTCGAGTCTCGCAGTTCACGGTCGGGCACGACGGGTGTGACCAACCTCCGAGACCGGATTGCGCAGCGCCGGTACGGTCCGCGCCCGGGCCGCGTACCCTGTCCCCCAACCCAGCAGCCCTCCATGAAGCGAGCCTCCGGCCATGCCCACAACACCTGAAATGTCGATGGACATGACGACCGTCGGTGACCCCGGTCTTCTCGACACCCTCCAGCACGAGGTGGCGGTGTTCGCCCGCCGTGCCGAACAGACCCGGCTCGGTGGCGTCGGGCAGGTGCGCAACACCATGGACCGAGCCGCGTACCTGCTGCTCAACCGCCTCGACAAGGAGGGGCCCATGGGCGTCAAGGCGCTGGCCGCGAGCATGGGGATCGACTCCTCGACGGTCACCCGGCAGGTCGCTCCCCTGGTCGACACCGGGCTCGTCAAGCGCACCTCGCACCCCGAGGACGGGCGTGCGGTGGTGCTCCAGCTGTCCCCACGCGGGGTCTCCCGGCTGGACGAAGTGCGCCTTTCCCGGCGTCAGTTGATGGCCGAGCTGACACACGACTGGGCGCCGGAGGAGCGCGAGCAGTTCTGCACGCTCCTCACGCGCTTCAACACCGCGCTCTCCGCGCGGACCACGGTCCAGGGCGTGCCGGCCGTGGAGCAGCCGCCCGCCTCCTGAGCGGCACGGGCACCGGTACGGTCCGGAGTATTGACCCCGGGGCGGCGGCTGGCCTCATATGAGATCGGGTCCTGCGGCGTACGCGGTGCGACCGTCCCGTACCGGACAGGGCCCCCTCAGGGGGGAGGCGCGGTGCGTGATCGGCAGGCGTTGCGCGATGCCCGCCGGGCCCGGGAGTTCGAGGCGTTCGTCGCGGGTGCGGCGGGACGGCTGCAGCACACCGCCACGCTGTTCACGGCGGAGGCGCCGGGCGCCAACCCGCGCGCGCGGCGGCTGCTGACCCTGGCGCTCGCCCACACGTACGCCTGCTGGGAGCGGCTGCGCGGCGATGATCCCTATGAGTGCGCCCGCCAGTACCTCGCCACGCGCTTCGCGCACGGCACCTGGCACGAGCGGGTCTTCCTCGGCCGGGCCCGGCCGCATCCGGGCAGCCCGCTCGCCGTTCTGACGGCGCAGGAGCGGCTGATCCTGGTGCTGCGGATGTACGAGGGGGTGGCCGAGGAGCAGACGGCGGCACTGCTGGGCCTGCCCGTCGAGCGCGTCCACGCGATCTGCGACCGGGCGACGGCCACCGTGCTGCATCCACCGCGCTCGACGGCCCCGCGCGCGGTGGGCGCCGAGGTGGCGCCGTCATGAGGCGGCGGTCGCGAGGGAGGGCGCGGTGAACCGTCCCCAGCGGGAGGCCGCCGTCCGGCGGATCCTGGAGCACACCCCGGCGCCCGTGCCTCCGGACCTGCACGGCGACGCCGTCCGCCGGGGCGACCGCCTGGTGCGGCGGCGCCGGCTCGTCCACCGGGTGCTGTGGCTGCTGCTGTGCACGGCAGCGGTGGCGTTCAGTGTGTGGGCGGCCGGGGCCCACCCCTGGGTGGAGCCGCCGTCGCAGACGACTCCACCGGTCACCGGCTGGTGACGGGGCGGTCAGCCCAGGGCCTGCTGCAGGTCCTCCAGCAGGTCGTCGACGTTCTCGATGCCCACGGACAGGCGCACCAGGTCGGCGGGGACCTCAAGGGCGGAACCGGCAGCGGAGGCGTGCGTCATCCGGCCGGGGTGCTCGATGAGCGACTCGACACCGCCGAGGGACTCGCCGAGCGTGAACACCTTGGCGCGGTTGCACACCTCGACGGCGGCCTCCTCGCCGCCCTCGACCCGGAAGGACACCATGCCGCCGAACGCCTTCATCTGCTTGGCGGCCGCCTCGTGCCCGGGGTGCTCGGGCAGGCCCGGGTAGAGCACGCTGGTCACGCGTGCGTGCCGGGTCAGCATGTCGGCGATCCTGGTGGCGTTCTCGCTGTGCCGGTCCATGCGGACCGCGAGGGTCTTGGTGCCGCGCAGCACCAGCCAGGAGTCGAAGGGGCCGGCGACGGCGCCCATCGCGTTCTGGTGGTAGGCGAGCTCCTCGCCGAGCGTCTGGTCGGAGACGATCAGCGCACCGCCGACCACGTCCGAGTGGCCGCCCATGTACTTGGTGAGGGAGTGCACGACGACGTCGGCGCCGAGCGACAGCGGCTGCTGGAGGTAGGGCGTGGCGAAGGTGTTGTCGACGACGAGCCGCGCGCCCGCGTCGTGGGCGACCTGGGCGACGGCGGCGATGTCGGTGATGCCGAGCAGCGGGTTGGAGGGGGTCTCCACCCAGACGGCCTTGGTGTTCGGGGTGATCGCCGCGCGGACGGCGGCCGGGTCGCTGGTGTCGGCGACGGACCACTCCACGCCCCACCGGGTGGCGACCTTGGCGAAGAGGCGGAACGTGCCGCCGTAGGCGTCGTTCGGGATCACCACGTGGTCGCCGGGGGTGAGCAGCGTACGCAGCAGGGTGTCCTCGGCCGCGAGGCCGGACGCGAACGCGAGACCGCGGCGGCCGCCCTCCAGCGCCGCGAGGTTCTCCTCGAGGGCGGTCCTGGTGGGGTTGGCGCTGCGGCTGTACTCGTAGCCGCCGCGCAGGCCTCCGACGCCGTCCTGCTTGTAGGTCGAGACCTGGTAGATCGGCGGGACGACCGCGCCGGTGAGGGGATCCGCGGTGTTGCCCGCGTGGATCGCGAGGGTCTCGAAGTGCTGACTGATGTGCCTGTCGCTCATGTGCACCGAGCGTAGTGCGCCCGGCGCGATGGTGGCGTCCCGCCGGGGTCCGGCACGGGTCCGGGACGTGTCGGGCTCGCGCCGGGCGGGGGTCCGGCGGAGTTTTCCACAGGGCGGCGGGCGGGGTTGGCCAATTGTCGGCGGTGTCTGGTTCGCTTGACGCATGGCGATTCTCTGGCTGCTCGCGGCGCTGCTCCTGATGAGCTTCATGCTTCTCCCGTTCCTGCGGCGCAGGCGCGGGGCGGTCGGGCTGGTCCCCGCGGGCCACCCCGACGCCGCCGACCCGGCGGCCTACGGCTTCGTGCGGCAGGAGGAGCTGGACGTGCGGATGCCCGGCCCGGACGAGGACCTGCTGAACGTCCTGGACCTGGTGGAGCGCACCGGGGACCACCGGGCGGCGCATCAGCTGCTGGCCGGTACGGAGGCCGAGGGCGAGGTGCGCTGGCAGCGGGTGCAGGCGTTCGCCGGTGCGGCGTCGCTGGAGCTTCAGCAGCGGCCGGGCGGGGTGCACGAGACGCCGGGCGGTCAGTGGCTGCGGGTGTGGCGGGCCGAGCAGCCCAAGGACGCGGGTGGTGCGGCGGTGCACGCCGAGTTCCTGGTGCAGCAGGCGTGGCGGACGTCGACGCCGGGCACGGACGAGTTCCGGATCATCATGGAGGAGGCCAGGAATGCCTGCGGCCAGGCGGCCCTGCTGGCCCCCGGCGACCCGGTGCCGTACATCGTCGAGCTGTCGATCGCGCGGGGGCTCGCCTACCCGCAGCCGGAGTACGAGAAGCTCTGGCTGAACATCCTGGACCGCGCGCCCCACCACATGGGCGCGCATCTGGCCGCGCTGCACTACTGGTGCGAGAAGTGGCACGGCTCGCGCGAGCAGGCGTACGCCTTCGCCGAGGCCGCGGCGGCCCGCGCCCCCGAGGGTTCGCTGCTCGCCGCGCTGCCGCTGTTCGCCGTCTTCGAGCACCTCCCGGAGGTGAACCTGGTGGCGAGCTTCTACCGGAGCGAGGTCGTCACCAAGGCGATGCACGGAGCGCTGCACGCGGTGCACGCGGCCGACCCCGACGATCCGGTGCTCGCGCACGTCCGCCATCTGCTGGTCTTCTTCCTGGTGCGGGCCGAGCGCTGGGCGGAGGCGCTCGACCAGCTGCTGCACGTCGACGGCCACGTCGGCGCGCTGCCCTGGACCCTCTCCGCCGATCCGGCGGCCGACTTCGCCGTCTACCGCGCACTGGCGGTGGCCGGGTACGAGGCGAACGGGGGCAGCCCGGCCAACCTGCCCGGCTGACCTGGTCCTGGGACCAGGGGCAGGGGTCCGGCGCTCGGGCGGGAGCCGGGCCGGTCACCGGCGGCCGCGGTTCAGAGGGCACCCCGGGCCATCCCTTGAAATATGCGTTCTCCCCGTGTGCCCAAATGGTCGATGGCTACCGAAATCAACGACCGAACGCGGGTCAAGGAGGTTATCCAGGGGAGCAAAAAAGCGGAATAGGAGATTCTTCGATTTCCGTTTGGCCACCTCAGCGTACCCCCTGATCGACCAGCCCCCAGGGGCCGTTGGGCCCATGCGCACCCGGCCGGGCGTGCAGGTAGGCGATTGAATTTCCCGGGAAAGGTTGCCTTTTCACGGCAAAGAAAAGGCAAAAGTAAATGATTGGACTTTCGCACGGCAGCCACCTATTGTCGACCCGGTGAAAAGCCATATAAAGAGACGCACATCACAAAGGCATCGCGCACGCGGGCGTGGTGCCTTTCTCATGGCCGCAGGAATGGTGGCCGGTCTGGTCACGACGTCGGGCGGGGCCGGAACGGCGGCTGCCGCCGACGCATCCGGGAAGGCCGCGCCGCGCTGGACCGCGGCGGCCGCGCACCGCTTCTGGACCGACCGGCGCATGGCCGCGGCGAAGCCGCTGCCCGAGGACCGGCCCTCCGCCCGGACCGACACCCGCACCCCGGCCACGGACCCGGCCGGGTCCCGCGCGCGGCGGGCCGGGACCGGCCCCGGCAGCTCACACTTCGGCGGACTGCCGATGATCG
Source organism: Streptomyces sp. IBSBF 3136 (assembly GCF_036815105.1). Classification (NCBI taxonomy): domain Bacteria; kingdom Bacillati; phylum Actinomycetota; class Actinomycetes; order Kitasatosporales; family Streptomycetaceae; genus Streptomyces; species Streptomyces sp. IBSBF 3136. The sequence goes on along the minus strand of NZ_JAJSZC010000041.1, from coordinate 829 downwards.
GGCGGATGTACGTGCAGAGGGGCAGCGGCTCCTACTTCTGCACCGCGAGCGTGATCAACAGCCGGCACCACGACGTCGTGCTGACCGCGGGCCATTGCCTGGACTCCAGGGCCGGGTCGGGATCGCTCGCCTTCGTGCCGCAGTGGACCGCGGCCACGCCGCGACCGCACGGGATCTTCCCGGTCGCTACCGACTCCCAGGGCCACAGCCAGGTCTGGATCGACCGGCGCTACTACGACCGCGGGCATGTCAAGGGCGCGCCGTGGGACGTGGCGTTCGCCCGGCTCGGGACGCGCTCCGACGGCAAGCAGGCGCAGGACGTCGTGGGCGGCAACACCCTCGCCACCGGGCGCGGTTACGCGTTCCCCAAGATCCGGCTGGTCGGCTACCCGAACTCGGACCGGCAGCCGCTGACCTGCACCGACTCCACGACCCGGTTCACGCCTAACGACGGCGCCCCCGGCTCGTACCTCAAGATCGCCTGCGACGACTACCGGTCGGGCACCAGTGGCAGCCCCTTCCTGGCGAACTTCGACACGCGCACCGGCAAGGGCGACGTGGTCGGGAGCATCGGCGGCTGGAAGACCGGCGGGCCCACCGCCGACGTCTCCTACAGCCCGAACTTCGGTTCCGACATCCAGCGGCTGTACGACGCTGCCGTGGCCGGCACCCCGCCCGCCCGGCCCGGCGCGCAGCCGCGGTGACGCGACGACGGTGACGCGCCCCGCGGGTGAGCGCGGGCGCGGAACGGGGGGGGGGGGGGGGGGGGGGGGCGGGGGGCGCGGGGGGGGGGGGGGGGGGGGGGGGGGGGGGGGGGGGGGGGGGGGGG